>NZ_CEEDOS010000012.1:0-107590 GCF_979256525.1 Klenkia sp. AC732
GTGTCGTGCCCGAGCCCACCGCGGCACCCGGCGCCCCCGCCCCGGACACCACGACTGCCGGCGCCTCCGCCGCCCCGGGCTCGCCGGGCAGCCCCCCCTCCGGCACGGCCGCGGCGGGCTCCGGGACCCCGGCAGCCACGGCGGCGGCCGGGACGGCCTCGGCCGGCTCGGCGCTGGCCACCACCGGCGTCGAGACCCTGCCGATGGTCGCCGCGGGCGCCGGCCTGCTGCTGGCCGGTGCGGGTGCGGTCGTCGCGGGCCGTCGTCGCGCCCGCCAGCACTGACAGTCCCCGCACCCACGATGACCCGTCCCGGTGGCTCGCTCTGGTACGCCCGCCACCGGGACGGCGACCTCGGGGTCCACGTGCTCACCGGCATCGCCTCCGACGCGTTCCCCGACGGCACCCTCGTCGACCTCCCCGGCGTCCCCGACCGGCCGCCGGGCTGGCAGGTGCAGGCCACCGTGCCGGTGGCCGGCCGGGTGCCGTCCCGGGTCGTCGTCTCCCGGGTCGTGCTGCCGCGGACCCCGCACCTGTGGTGCGTGCTGGTCCCGGCCGCAGCGGACCGTCCCGGGCGCCTGGACCTGGTCGGCTTCTCCACCGCCGACCACCCCGACGGCGCGGTCATGGGCCCGGACACCTTCACCGGCACCGGCATCGCCTGGTCCAACCAGGTCGGTGCCCTGCGCTGGGACCCGACGAGCGGCGTGGTCGAGCAGGTCTACGTCTCCCCCGCGCACCGCCGACTGGGGCTGGGCACCGCCCTCACGCTGGTGGCCGCCGGCATCCGGCGGTCGATGGACTGGGCGCCCCTGCGCAGCGATGGCCGGCTCACCGACCTGGGCGACACCTGGGCCCGGCAGGCGCCGGCCTGGTGGGCCTCGCGGGTGCCGCCGCGCACCGCCCACCTGCCGCCCATGACGCCGCCCGGCCCCGCCTGACCGCTGACGAACCAGCCGGCTGAACACCGAGACCAGCGGTATCGGTAAGACCGTGTTCTAGCGACTGTTTTCGCCCGGTTTTCCGCCCACTCCACCGCGCCACACCCGAGGTCCGGTCCGACTCGGGGGTTCCCAGCAGGCATTCCCCAGGACGTCTTGACGGTGACTCAACCCACACAGCAGGGTCACAGACGGCAATGACGCAATCGGTTTCGGTCACCTCGGCACAGCTCCGCGGGGCCCGGCCACCACCCTGAGGAGAGCCCGTGCAAAGACGCACGTCCGTCCTGACCGCCCTGGCCCTCGCCGTCGGGCTCGCGGTCACCACCCCCGCGAGCCCCGCCGTCGCGGCCGGCAACACGCTCACCGTCGACGTGGGCACGGCCGTCCGGCCGGTCACCCACGTCGGCGCCGGCGGCCTCTACTCGGTCGGGTCGGACTCCCGACCCACCACCGAGCAGCTGCTCCCGCTGAGCGTCAACCAGTTCACCCAGCCGCCGCCCGGCACCACCCACCTGGGCAACGGCGCGACCGAACCCTGCTGCTCGGGGCTCGACGTCGCCGCCAACATCACCCGGGCCGGCGGCCAGCAGTTCCTGCGCCTGCCCGACGTCTTCCCGACGTTCCCCTACCAGTGGACGTCCTGGGAGGACTGGGAGGGCAAGGTCCGCCAGATGGTCCAGGCCCGTCTCGCCGCCACGACCACGACGAACATCAACGGCTACGAGCTCTGGAACGAGCCCGACCTGACCTGGCAGCCCGACCGGGCCGGCCCCTACCTCGACGGCTGGACCCGCACCTACCGGCTGGTGGAGAGCCTGGACCCGGTCACCCCGATCGTCGGGCCCAGCTTCACCCGGTACGACACCGACAACATCACCAACTTCCTGCGCCACGCACGGGACACCAACACGCTGCCCGACGTGATGGTCTGGCACGAGCTCTTCGACATGGGTTGGACCGGCTTCGGTGACCGCGTCACGGAGTACCGCTCCATCGAGCGGTCCCTGGGCATCGCGCCGCTGCCGATCTCCATCAACGAGTACGGCTCCCCCAACCAGGTCGACATCCCCAGCGCCGCCGTGCACTGGCTGTCGGTCTTCGAACGCCACGACACGCGGGACGCGCAGCGGGCGTACTGGTACGAGGCGGGCACGTTCGACGGGCTGTTCACCACCTCCGGGCAGCCCACCGCCTCCTACTGGGCCTACCGCTGGTACGGGTCGATGTCGGGCAACGTCGTGCGCACCACCCCGCAGAGCTGGCTGGACGGGGTGGCCTCCTACGACGCCAGCCGGCAGGTCGTCACCACCGTCTTCGGCGGCGACTCCGGCAGCAACACCGTGCGGCTGACCGGTCTGGGGTCCTTCGGCTCCCAGGTCCGGGTGACCCTGGACTCGACCCCGGGCACCGGCCGCAACACCGCGGTCGCCGCCGCCACCCGGGTCTCCTCCACGACCTACCCGGTGGTGAACGGCGTGGTGACCGTGCCGGTGCAGGGCATGTCCGCCGAGAGCGCCTACCAGCTGGTCGTCACCCCGGTGAACGGCCCGACGACGCCGTTCCAACAGGTGTACGAGGCGGAGAACGCCACCGTCGTCAACGCCGCCACCCGCACCTCCCCGTCGGCCTCCAACGGGGCCTACGTCGGCGGCATCGACGGCAGCGGTGACGCCCGCCGGGACAGCTTCGTGGACTTCGTGGTGAACGTGCCCGAGGCCCGCTCGTACTCGCTGTCCATCCGCTACGCCAACGGCACCGGCGCAACGTCCACCCAGTCACTGGCGTTCAACGGCGGACCGTTCCGGACCGTGAGCTACCCGCCGACGGGCGCGTGGGGCTCATTCGGCTCGGCGGCCGTGACTGAACAGGTCACCCTGCGGGCCGGCTACAACGTCATCCGCCTGGCGAAGGGCTCCCCCTTCGCCACCGGTGGCACCGGGTTCGCCGAGCTGGACAGCATCACCGTCCGCTGACGCGACACCCGACGACGGGCCTCTCGACCACGGTCGAGGGGCCCGTCCCCGTCGCGACGGACACACCTAGGCTGCCCGGCGTGAGCCAGCCGAGCGTGACCGTCGTGGGCAGCCTCAACGAGGACGTCGTGGTGACCGTGCGACGGCTGCCCGGCCGCGGCGAGACCGTGATCGGCAGCGCCGTCGAGGTGCTGCCCGGCGGCAAGGGCGCCAACCAGGCCGCCGCCGCGGGCCGGCTCGGCGGGGGCGTGCACATGCTCGGCCGGGTCGGTGACGACGACGCCGGGGCCCGGCAGCTGGCCGCGCTGACCGATGCCGGCGTGGACGTGACCCGGGTGCACCGCACCGCCGGCGCCCCCACCGGGTCGGCCACCATCCCGGTGGAGGCCGAGGGCGGGGAGAACCTGATCGTCGTCGTCCCCGGTGCGAACGCCGCCCTGACCGCTGCAGACGTGGACGTCGAGCCCGTGCGCCGGGCCGGGGTCGTGCTGCTGCAGCTGGAAACCCCGATGCCCACCGTGCTGGCCGCGGCCCGGGCCGCCGGGGGCACCGTGGTGCTCAACCCGGCGCCGGCCCAGCCGCTGCCGGCGGAGCTGCTCGGCGTGGTCGACGTGCTGGTGCCCAACGAGCACGAGCTGGTGCAGCTGGCCGGGGCGGTGCCCGTGGCCCGCACGCACGCCGAGCTCGCGGAGCTGGCCCGTGGGCTGGCGGCGCGGTCGGTCGTGGTGACCCTGGGTGGGGACGGCGTCCTGGTGGTCCCGGCCGACGGGCCCGCCGTGCACCAGCCCCCGCTCGGCGTCGAACCGGTGGACACCACCGGCGCCGGGGACTGCTTCTGCGGCGCGCTGTGCCGGGCGCTGTCCGCCGGGCAGGAGCTGCCCGGGGCGGTGGGCTACGCGGCGACGGCGGCGGCGCTGTCCACCACCGGTCCCGGGGCGCGGGGCGGCCTGCCCGACGACGACGCCGTCCGCAGCGCGCTGGTCCGGCTGCCCGCCGCCCGCGCTGTCTGAGCCCTCGACGGTTGGCCCGCACACCCAGCGGGCAGGGGCAGGGCATGACCGAGACCACGCCCACGCACCCCGAGGACCCCGCCGAGGGCGCCGACACCACCAGCACCGACACCACCAGCAGCGACGGGGCCGGCCGCACCCCGCACCCGGACCAGCCCGCCGAGGGCGGCGACCCCGACACCGAGCAGCGCGCCTCCGACGGGCTGGACCCGGAGAACCGGGTCACCGGCATCTAGCCCTCGCGGACCCGCAGCTCCCGGCGCAGGATCTTGCCGCTGGGGGACTTGGGCACCACGTCGATGAACTCGACCCGGCGGACCCGCTTGTAGGGCGCGGTCCGCTCGGCGACGTGGGCCAGCACGTCGTCCTCGGTGAGCTGCGAGCCCGGCGCCCGGACGACGAAGGCCTTGGGCACCTCGTCGCCGCGCTCGTCGTACACCCCGATGACGGCGGCGTCGGCGACCTCCGGGTGGGCCAGCAGCACGGCCTCCAGCTCGGCCGGGGCGACCTGGTAGCCCTTGTACTTGATCAGCTCCTTGACCCGGTCCACGACGTGCCACCAGCCCTCGGCGTCGACAGTGCCGATGTCGCCGGTGTGCAGCCAGCCCTCGGCGTCGATGAGGGTGTCGGTCTCCTCCTGCCGGCCGAAGTAGCCCTTCATCCGCTGCGGGCCGCGGATCCAGATCTCACCGGGCTCGCCGTCACCGACATCGGCACCGGTGGCCGGGTCGACGAGGCGGCCCTCGGTGGAGGGGAACAACCGGCCGATGCTGGCCGGCGGGGCGTCGGCGGCCAGGCCGTCGGGCACCAGGTGCGTGCCCGGGGACAGCTCGGTCATCCCGTAGGCCTGGCCGACCTCGCAGCCCAGCCGGGCCGCGGCGGCGCCGGCCAGGTCGCCGTCCAGCGGGGCCGCGGCCGACATGAGGAACGTCAGTGCGGAGAAGTCCCGGCCCTCCACGGCGGGGTGCTTGGCCAGCGCCAGCACCACCGGCGGCGCCACGTAGGCCCGGGTGATCCGGTGCTGCTCCAGCACGTCGAGGAACTGGGTCAGGTCGAAGCGGGGCAGCACGACGACGGTGGCGCCGTGCCGCAGCGGCAGGTTCATCAGGATCGTCA
Organism: Klenkia sp. AC732; assembly: GCF_979256525.1. Lineage (NCBI taxonomy): Bacteria > Bacillati > Actinomycetota > Actinomycetes > Geodermatophilales > Geodermatophilaceae > Klenkia > Klenkia sp. AC732. Next base: position 5,043 of record NZ_CEEDOS010000012.1, read on the forward strand.
TGCCGTAGATGTGGAAGAACGGCAGGACGGCGATGACCCGGTCGCCCTCGTCGACCCGGTGCAGCGCGTGGATCTGAGCCAGGTTCACCCCGATGCTCGCGTGGGTGAGCATCACGCCCTTGGGCAGGCTGGTGGTGCCGCTGGAGTAGGGCAGCACCGCGACGTCGCTGCCGGCGTCGACGGGGACGTCGGGCACCGGGCCCTCGGAGTCCAGCAGCTCGGTCACGCAGCGGTGCCCCTCGACCCGGTCACAGGTCCACACCGGGCGGTCCCCGGCGGCCTCCACCGCGACCGGCAGCAGCGCGCCGACGGTGACCACCAGCGAGGCCCCGGAGTCGCTGAGCTGGTTGGCCATGTCCTTGGCCGTGGTCATCGCCGACAGCGTGGTGACCGTGGCGCCGGCGCGGCTGGCCGCGTAGTAGACGACCGGGTACAGGACCGTGTTCGGGCTGTGCAGCGCGACGACGTCCCCGGGCCGGACCCCGACCTCGGCGAACCCGGCGGCCATCCGGTCGACCATCGAGGCCAGCTGGGCGTAGGTGATGGTGTCCCCGGTGATCCCGTCGACCAGCGCCGGGTGGTCCCCGCGGGCGGCGGCCCCGTCGAGCACCAGCCGGTGGATGGGCTCGGTGGGGACGGCGACCGGGGGCTGGTCGGACAGCAGCACCCGGCCCGCGGACGGCGTCGTGCGGCGGGGCGGGGCGGTGGGCTTGCGCACCTGACCGGCGGGCTCGATGGGCATGGTCTGGCCTCTCAGTAGGACCGGGGCAGCTGGAGGTCGTGCTGGGCGATGAAGTTCAGGACCATCTCCCGGCTCACCGGGGCGATCCGGGAGAAGCGGGAGGAGGTGATCAGCGCACCGATGCCGGTCTCCTGGGACAGGCCGGACCCGCCGTGGGTCTGCACCGCGGCGTCCACGGCGTGCACCACGGCCTCGGCGGCGGCGTACTTGGCGCTGTTGGCCGCCGACGCCGCGTCCGCGCCGGTGTCGATGAGCCAGGCCGCCTTGAGCGTCATCAGCCGGGCCAGCTCGACCTCCACCTGGGCGGCGGCCAGCGGGTGCGAGACGCCCTGGTGCGCACCGATCGGGGTGCCCCAGACCCGGCGGTCCCGGGCGTAGGCGGCGGCCTTGGCCAGCGCCAACCGGGCGGTGCCCAGCGAGTAGGCCGCACCCATCACCCGCTCGGGGTTGAGCCCGGCGAACAGCTGGGCGATCCCGGCCTCGGGCGAGCCGACGATCGCGTCGGCGGGCAGCCGGACGTCGTCCAGGAAGAGCTGGAACTGGTGCTCGGGGCTGACCAGCTCCATGGGGATCGGCGTCCTGGACAGTCCCGGCGCGTCCACCGGGACGACGAACAGCGCCGGCCGCAGCGTGCCCTTGGCCGAGTCCGCCAGCTTGGCCACGACGAGCACCGCGTCGGCGACGTCGACACCGCTGATCCACACCTTCTGGCCCGACAGCACCCACCCGTCGCCGTCCCGGCGGGCCACGGTGGTGATCTCGTGGCTGTTGGAGCCGGCGTCGGGCTCGGTGATGGCGAAGGCCATGGTCAGCGACCCGTCGGCGATGCCGGGCAGCCAGCGGTCGCGCTGCTCGGGGGTGCCGTAGCGGGCGATGATCGTGCCGCAGATGGCCGGGCTGACCACCATCATCAGCAGCGGGCAGCCGGCCGCGCCGAGCTCCTCCAGCACGATCGACAGCTCGACCATGCCGCCGCCCCCGCCGCCGTGCTCCTCGGGCAGGTTGACCCCGAGGAACCCGGCCTTGCCGGCCTCGTCCCACAGCGCCCGGGTGGTCCCACCGGTGCGGGACTGCTCCAGGTACCAGGAGTGCCCGTACCGGGAGGCCAGGTCGGCGACCGCCGCGCGCAGGTCGCGCAGCTCGTCGCCCTCGTCGAAGTCCAGCGTCACGTCGTCTCTCCGCTCTCCAGGACGGTGAGGACCGCGCCGGCCTCCACCTGGGCGCCGACGGCCACGTCCACGCTGACGACGACGCCGTCGGCGGGTGCGGTCACCGGGTGCTGCATCTTCATCGCCTCGAGCACCAGCAGCCGCTGGCCCGCCGTCACCCGGTCCCCGACGCCCACGTGGACGGCGACGACGGAGCCGGGCATCGGGGCGACCAGCGATCCCGCGGCGACCGCGGTCGAGGGGTCGGGGAACCGGGGCAGCACCCGCAGCGCCACCGACCAGCCGTCGCCGTCGACCCACACGTCGTCCCCGTGGACGGCGACGGCCAGCCGGCGTTCGACGCCGTGCACGGCCAGCACCACCTCGTCGGGCCCGGCGGACACCAGCTCGACGCCCTCGGGGCCCTGCAGGCCGTCGCGGGTGAGCCGGTAGCTGACCTCGGCCGTCTCGAACGCGGTCCGCTGCGGCTGGGAGGCCACGTTGCGCCAGCCGCTGGGCAGCCCGCCCAGCACGACGGCGTCCCGGCGTCGGGCGGCGGCGAGCCCGAGCGCGGCGGCCAGCGGGGCCAGCACGGCCTCCTCCTCGCCGGCCAGCGGCGCGGCGAGCGCATCCAGGCCGTGCCGGTCGAAGAACGCGGTGTCGGTCTCCCCGGCCAGGAACGCCGGGTGCCGCAGCGAGCGGACCAGCAGGTCGCGGTTGGTGGTCGGGCCGTGCAGCCGGGCCCCGGCGAGCGCCGCCGCGAGCCGGGCGGCGGCCTCGGCCCGGGTGGGCGCCCAGGACACGACCTTGGCCAGCATCGGGTCGTAGTGCGTGGACACGGCGCTGCCGGCGACCACTCCGGCGTCCACCCGGATGCCGGGGCCCGGCGGCACCGCGAACGCCGTCCCCGGGACGTCGAAGCCGTGCACCGGCCCGCTGACCGGCCGCCAGTCCTGCGCCGGGTCCTCGGCGTACAGCCGGACCTCGATCGCGTGCCCGGTCGACGCCGGGGGCTCCGCGGGCAGCCGCTCCCCGGCGGCGATCCGCAGCTGCCAGGCGACCAGGTCCAGGCCGGTGACGCACTCGGTGACCGGGTGCTCCACCTGCAGCCGGGTGTTGGTCTCCAGGAAGAAGAAGGCCCCGTCGTCCCGGACCAGGAACTCGACCGTGCCGGCCCCGACGTAGTCGATGGCCCGGGCCGCGGTGACGGCGGCCCCGCTCAGCGCGGCCCGCAGCTCCGGCGTCACGAACGGTGACGGCGTCTCCTCGACCACCTTCTGGTGCCGGCGCTGCAGCGAGCACTCCCGCTCCCCCAGCGACCAGACCGTGCCGTGCGCGTCGGCGAGCACCTGCACCTCGATGTGCCGGCCGGCCTCGACGTAGGGCTCCACGAACACGGTGGGGTCGCCGAACGCCGACGCGGCCTCGGCGCGGGCGGTCCCGATCTCGGCGTCCAGGTCGGCCAGCGCGCGCACGACCCGCATCCCGCGGCCACCGCCCCCGGCCGAGGCCTTGACCAGCACCGGCAGGTCGGCCTCGGTGACCTCGTCCAGCTGCAGCACCGGCACCCCGGCGGCGGCCATCAGCGCCTTGGCCTCCACCTTGGACCCCATCGCGTCGATCGAGGCGGGCGGCGGGCCGATCCAGGTCAGCCCGGCGTCGAGCACGGCGCGGGCGAAGTCGGCGTTCTCGGACAGGAACCCGTAGCCCGGGTGCACCGCGTCGGCGCCGGAGGCCTCCGCCGCGGCGATCAGCAGGTCGGCGCGCAGATAGGTGTCGGCCGGCGTCGCCCCCGGGAGCCGGACGGACCGGTCCGCCTCGGCCCGGTGCGGGCTGCCGGCGTCCGGGTCGCTGTAGACCGCGACGGTCCCGATGCCCAGCTCCCGGCAGGTCTGGAACACCCGCCGTGCGATCTCCCCCCGGTTCGCCACCAGCACCCGCGTGACCGGCCCTCCGCGCCCTGGCATGGGATCCCCCGCATATCGCTGAGCGCGTGATCCGTATGCGGGGGATCCCATGCCATCGCGCGGGGTGGAGGCGGTCACGGGCGGAACACCCCGTAGGCGGGGGTGCCGTGGCCGGCGCCGGTGCCGGCGACCTCGCCGGACGCGATCGCGGACAGGCACATCCCGAGCACCGTGCGGGTGTCGCGCGGGTCGATGATGCCGTCGTCGTAGACCCGGCCGGACAGGAACTGGGGCATCGACTCCGCCTCGATCTGGGCCTCGACGGCGGCGCGCATCGCGGCGTCGCCGTCCTCGTCGAACGGGGTGCCGCGGGACTCCGCCGCGGCCCGGGCCACGATCGAGAGCACGCCGGCGAGCTGGGCCGGGCCCATGACAGCGGACTTCGCCGTCGGCCAGGCGAAGAGGAAGCGCGGGTCGAACGCACGGCCGCACATGCCGTAGTGCCCGGCGCCGTAGGAGGCGCCCAGCAGCACCGACAGGTGCGGCACCCGGCTGTTGGAGACGGCGTTGATCATCATCGCGCCGTGCTTGATGATCCCGCCCTGCTCGTACTCCCTCCCGACCATGTAGCCGGTGGTGTTGTGCAGGAAGAGCAGCGGGGTGTCGCTGGCGTTGGCCAGCTGGATGAACTGGGTGGCCTTCTGCGCCTCGGCGCTGAACAGCACGCCCTGCGCGTTGGCCAGCACGCCGACCGGGTGGCCGTGGATGCGCGCCCAGGCGGTGACCAGCGAGGGCCCGTAGCGCGGCTTGACCTCGTCGAGGTCGGAGTCGTCGACGACCCGGGCGAGCACCTCGCGGGGGTCGAAGGGCTGGGACAGGTCGGTGCCGACGACGCCGAGCAGGTCGTCCTCGGCGTACCGCGGGGGGACGACGGCCGCGGGCGCCGGCCCGCGCTTGCGCCAGTTCAGCCGGGCGACGACCCGGCGGCCGATCCGCAGCGCGTCCACCTCGTCGACGGCGACGTGGTCGGCCAGCCCGGACACCCGCCCGTGCATCGCGGCACCGCCCAGGGACTCCTCGTCGGCGACCTCGCCGGTGGCCATCCTCACCAGCGGCGGGCCGCCGAGGAACACCTTCGCGCCGCCGTCGACCATCACCACGTGGTCGCTCATGCCGGGCACGTAGGCGCCGCCGGCGGTGGAGTTGCCGAAGACGATCGCGATCGTCGGGATGCCGGCCGCGGACAGCCGGGTGAGGTCGCGGAACATCTGCCCGCCGGGGATGAAGATGTCCTTCTGGGTGGGCAGGTCGGCACCGCCGGACTCGACCAGGCTGACCAGCGGCAGCCGGTTCTCCCGGGCGATCTGCATGGCGCGCAGCGTCTTCTTCAGCGTCCACGGGTTGCTGGCCCCGCCGCGGACCGTCGGGTCGTGGGCGATCACGACGACCTCGACGCCCTCCACCACGCCGACGCCGGTGACCACGCTGGCGCCGACGGTGAAGTCGGTGCCCCAGGCGGCCAGCGGGGAGAGCTCCAGGAACGGGCTGTCGGCGTCCAGCAGCAGCTCGACCCGCTCCCGGGCCAGCAGCTTGCCCCGCGTGCGGTGCCGGGCGACGGCCTTCTCCCCACCCCCGGCCACAGCACGGGCGTGCTCGTCGTCCAGCGCGCGCAGCGCGGCGAGCACCGCGGTCCGGTTGGCGGCGAACTGGTCGCCGGCGGTGTCCAGGGTGGAGCGGAACACGGTCATGCGGGGGCCTCCGAGTAGCCGAGGAGCCGGCCGGCCAGGTCGGTGAGCACCTCGGTGGCGCCGCCGCCGATGCCGAGGATCCGGACGTCGCGGTAGTGCCGCTCCACCTCGGAGTCGCGCAGGTAGCCCATCCCGCCGTGCAGTTGGACGGCCTGGCTGCAGACCCACTCCCCGGCGGCGACGGCGGCGTTCTTGGCCAGGCAGGCCTCGGCGGCGACGTCCTCCCCCGCGGCGTGCCGGACGACGACCGAGCGGGTGTACGTGCGGGCCAGCTCGACCCGGGAGTGCATCTCGACCAGCCGGTGCACCACGGCCTGCCGGCCGGCCAGCGGGACGCCGAACGTCGTCCGGTCCCGGGTCCAGGCGCGGGTCAGCGCCAGCGCGCGGTCGGCGACGCCGTAGGCGTGCACGGCCAGCGCCAGCCGCTCGGTGACGAACTGCCGGGTGATCTGGCCGAACCCGCCGCCCTCGGGGCCGACCAGCTGGGACGCCGGCACCCGGACGCCGTCGTAGGCCAGCTCCGCGGTGTCCGAGCAGTGCCAGCCCATCTTGGGCAGCGCCCGGGAGACGGTGAAGCCCGGCGTCCCGCGGTCGACGACCAGCAGGCTGACCCCGCGGGCGCCCGGGCCCCCGGTGCGCACCGCGGTGGTGACGAAGTCCGCGCGGGTGCCGCTGGTGATGAAGGTCTTGGTGCCGTCGACGACGAAGGAGTCCCCGTCCCGGACCGCGCGGGTGCGCAGCGCGCCGACGTCGGAGCCGGCGTCGGGCTCGCTGACCGCCAGCGACCCGATCAGCTCCCCGGCCAGCGTGGGCCGGACGTACCGCTCGACCAGCTCGGGGTCACCTGCGGCGACCAGGTGCGGCAGCGCGATGGAGTGCGTGAACAACGCCGCCAGCAGCCCGGAGGACGCCCCGGCCGCCAGCATCGCCTCCATCACGGTGACGACGTCGACCAGGTCGCCACCCTCCCCGCCGACTTCCTCGGGGAAGCCGATGCCCAGCAGCCCGGCGTCGGCGGCGGCCCGGTGCAGCTCGCGCGGCACCGCGCCGGCGGCCTCCCAGGCGTCCAGGCCGGGCAGCACGTGCCGCCGCACGAACCCCGCCGCGGACTCCCGCAGCTGCACCCGCTCCGCCGACTCCCAGCTCACAGCAGGTGCTCCGGGATCTCCAGCTCGCGCCCGCGCAGCCACTCGCCGACCGCCTTGCCCTGCGGGTCGAACCGGGTGCTGGCGGCCACCCCCTGACCGAGCAGGCCCTCGACCACCACGTCCACGGCGCGCAGGTTGGGCAGCGGGTGCACGGTGACCGGCAGGTCCGCGGCCTCGGGCAGCAGCTCCCGGACGACGTCGGGGGTCAGCGCGGCGGCCAGCCAGGCGGCGCCCTCGTCGGTGCGCGCCCAGAGGCCGATGTTCGCCGTCCCGCCCTTGTCGCCGCTGCGGGCCCGGGCGACCGCACCCAGCGGCGCCCGCCGGGTCGGACCCGGCTCCACGGACGGGGCGGGGACGGCGGGCAGGTCGGCCAGCGGTGCGGTGACCGCGGGCGGTGCGACGTCGACCCGGGTGCCGTCGGCCAGCACCGCGACGTGCGGCACCGCGGTCTGCGGCACGTAGGCCGGCGTGTAGACGCCGTACGCCGAGCCCGAGCCGGGCGGCGCGGTCAGGTGGAAGCCCGGGTAGGAGGCCAGCGCCATCTCCACCGCGGCGCCGGAGAACGCCCGGCCGACGACGTCGGCGCTCGGGTCGGTGGCCTGGGCGCGCAGCAGCACGCTGGCGCCGGCCTCGGTGTCGGCGTCCGGGCGCTGCACGCCGACGGTCGACCAGACCAGCTCGGCCGGGCGCGGGTCCAGCGCGGCCTCGAACTGGGCCCGGGCCAGCGCCGCCTTGACCTGGATCCGGTCGCCGGTGAGCACGAAGGTGACCTCGTTGCGGTGTCCACCCAGGGCGTTCAGGCAGACCTTGACGTCCGGCGGCGGCGCCTCGCCGCGCACGCCGGACAGCAGCACCCGGTCCGGGCCGTCCGGGGTCAGCCGCACGGTGTCGAACCGGGCGACGGCGTCGGGCCCGGCGTACCGGGCGCCGGTGATCTCGTAGAGCAGCTGCGCGGTGACGGTGTCGACGTCGACCACGCCGCCGGTGTCCGGGTGCTTGGTGATCACGCTGGACCCGTCGGCGCGCAGCTCGGCCAGCGGGAAGCCGGGGTGCAGCAGCTGCTCCAGCGGGTGCTCGTCGAAGGCGGACAGGTTGCCGCCGGTGGCCTGGGTGCCGCACTCCAGCACGTGCCCGCAGGCCATCGCGCCGGCGATCGCGTCGTGGTCCTCCCGCCCCCAGCCGAAGTGCGCGATGCCCGGGCCGACGACCAGCGAGGCGTCGGTGACCCGCCCGGTGACCACGACGTCGGCGCCCGCGCGCAGGCACTCGGCGATCCCGAAGGCGCCCAGGTAGGCGTTGGCGGTGATCGGCTCGCCGAACCCGAGCTCGGACGCGCGGGGCAGCAGGTCGTCGCCCTCGACGTGCGCGACCGCCGTCGGCACGCCGAGCCGGTCGGCCAGCGCCCGGACCGCGTCGGCCAGCCCGGCCGGGTTGGTGCCGCCGGCGTTGACCACCAGCCGCACCCCGCGGTCCCGGGCCAGGCCCAGGCACTCCTCCAGCTGCGCCAGGAACGTGCGGGCCCAGCCTCGGGAGGCGTCGCGAGCCCGGTCCCGGCCCAGGATGAGCATGGTCAGCTCGGCCAGGTAGTCCCCGGTCAGCACGTCCAGCGGCCCGCCCTCGAGCATCTCCCGGACGGCGGCCCGCCGGTCGCCGTAGAAGCCCGACGCGTTGCCGACCCGCAGCACCGGCGGCGTCACCGGGCCTCGCTGCCGGCGCCGGGCTCGCCGGCGAAGGCCTGGGCCACGGCCATCCAGCGCTCGGCGGCCGGTCCGGTGGTGACCAGCGCGAGCGAGGCGAGGGGACGGCGCTGGGTGACCCGCAGGCAGAAGTCCAGCGCCGGACCGGTCACCCGGTCGGCCGCGGACTCCTCGCCCCAGCTCCACACCGCCCCGGACGGCGCGACCAGCTCGACCCGCACGTCCCCGGTCGGGGCCGGCAGGCCGTGCTGGGCGTGCGCGAAGCTGCGGGTGACCACGCCCAGGTGCGCGACCGCCCGCAGCCGGTCGGTGGCCGAGACCGGCAGCCCCAGCGCGTCGGTCACGTCGACGCCGTGCGCCCAGGTCTCCATCAGCCGGGCGGTGGCCATCGAGGTCGCGCTCATCGGCGGGCCGTACCAGGGCAGCTTCTGGCCCGGGGGGACCGCCGCGAGCGCCGCGGCCAGAGCGGCGCGCCCGGTCCGCCAGCGGTCCAGCAGCTCGGCCGGGGGGACGGCGGCACCGGCGGCGGCTTCCTCGTCCACCAGGCCCTCGGTGTCGGGCAGGGCCAGGAAGGCGTCCGGGTCGGTGCCGGCCAGCGCGGCGACGTCGTCGGTCCAGGCGAGGTGGGCGACCTGGTGGGCGACCGTCCAGCCGGCGGCCGGGGTGGGCGTGGCCCAGCCGGCGTCGTCCAGGCCGGCGACCACGTCGTCCAGCGCGGCACTCTCCGCGGCGAGGTCGGCCAGCAGCCCCTCGAGCAGTCCTCCGGCAGCCATCCCGACCTCCTCGCCGCGACGTGAGCGGAGTCACTGACCGCCCGTACGGTCAGCTTGTCGGGTGCCCCGGTCCGCCGTCAAGGGCATCGGCCGCCCGACCTGCGGCGAGCGCCTCGTCGACCACCGCCACGACCGCACCGGAGGGGTCGGCCAGTGCGGCCGCCCGCCCCGGGTCGGCCAGCACCCCACCCAGGAAGGTGTCCACGTAGGAGGCCGCGACCTCGGCGACCGGCAGCGACCCGGCCGGGTCGAACCAGGTCCACATCCAGTGCACCGAGCCGAACACCTGCAGGGTGCGCAGCCGGTCGTCGCCGGGGCGGAACACCCCGGCGGCCACCCCGTCGGCGAGCACCCCGACGACCAGCCCGCGGTACTCGTCGCGCAGCCCGCGCGAGGTCTCCATGCCGGCGGCGTCGGCGAACCGGCGGACCTCGCGCTGGAAGGCGACCGTCGCCGTCCGGTCCACCACCTGGTAGCGGACGCCCAGGTGCAGGAAGGCGGCCAACCGCTCCGCCGGGTCCGCCAGCGCGTCCCACACCACCCGGACCTCGGCCAGCCGGCGGCGCATGTAGGTCTCGTGCAGCTCGGTGAGCAGCTGCTCCTTGGTGCCGAAGTGGTGCACGATCGTGCCCTTGCTCATCCCGAGCCCTGCGGCCAGGTCACCGAAGTTGGTGCCGTCGTAGCCCCGCTCGGCGACCATCGCGGTGAAGGCGGCCAGGATCTCCCCGCGCCGGCTGTCCCGCCGGACCGGCATCGCGCTCATGGGGGCTGACCGTACGGACGGACGGCGGTCGCTGGCCAGCAGCGTCACCCGTGCGGCAGAGTCCGGTCATGCTGCTGGACGCGTCACTGCTGACCGCCGGGACCGACGACGTCGCGGGCACCGCACGCCGGCTGGAGGAGCGGGGGTACGCCGGCGTCTGGGCCTCCGAGGTCGCCCACGACCCGTTCCTGCTGCTGCACGCCGCCGCACTGTCCACCGAGCGCGTCCAGGTCGGCTCGGCCATCGCGGTGGCCTTCGCCCGCTCCCCCATGACGGTGGCGTACACCGGCTACGACCTGCAGCGGTACAGCCGCGGCCGGTTCGTGCTGGGGCTCGGGACGCAGGTCAAGGCGCACGTGGAGCGGCGCTTCTCCATGCCGTGGAGCTCCCCGGCCGCCCGGATGCGGGAGTACGTCGGCGCCCTGCGCGCGATCTGGGCCTCCTGGGAGGACGGCACCCCGCTGCGCTTCCGCGGCGAGCACTACCAGCACACCCTGATGACGCCGACCTTCACGCCGCCCCGGCACGAGTGGGGTCCGCCGCCGGTGCACCTGGCCGCGGTCGGGCCGCTGATGACCCGGGTCGCCGGCGAGCTGTGCGACGGCCTGCTCGCCCACGGCTTCACCACCGAGCGCTACCTGCGCGAGCGGACGCTGCCGGCCCTGCAGGAGGGACTCGAGACCGCCGGCCGCTCGCGCGCGGAGGTGCAGGTCAGCCTGCCCGGCTTCGTCGTCTCCGGCCGGGACGACGCCGAGCGGACCCGGGCCGCGGACGCCGTCCGGGCGCAGATCGCCTTCTACGGGAGCACCCCCGCCTACCGCCCGGTGCTGGAGCTGCACGGCTGGGGCGCGCTGGGTGAGGAGCTGCACGCGCTGTCCACGTCCCGCCGGGAGGACAAGTGGGAGGCGATGGCCGCCCTGGTGGACGACGAGGTGCTGGGCACGTTCGCCGTCGTCGCCGAGCCCGGGCAGGTCGGCCCGGAGGTGCTGCGCCGCTTCGAGGGCGTCGTGGACCGGTTCAGCGTCTACAGCGGTGCCGGGCTGCCGATGGAGGTGTGGGACCCGGTGCTGGCGGCCCTGGGCCGACCCCCGCTGGAGCCCCCGTCGACGGCCGGGTGATACTGGTTCTGAGAATCATTCCCGGCATCACCCAGGAGTCCCATCGTGTCCCGCCGTTCCACCGTCCTCGCCGTGCTGGCCGCCAGCTCCCTGGGCCTCGCGGCCTGCTCCTCCGACGGCTCGGGCGGTGCCAGCACCGCTGAGGCCGACGCCGCCAACTGCCCCGGCGACGTGCTCGACGTCGTCGTGTCGGTCGACCAGTGGGGTGACGTCGTCCAGGCGCTGGGCGGGGACTGCACGAACGTCACCACGGTCATCAACTCCACCGCCGTGGACCCGCACGACTACGAGCCGACCACCGGGGACATCGCTGCCTTCGAGGGCGCCGACCTCGTCGTCGTCAACGGCGCGGACTACGACCACTGGGCCTCCGACGCGGTGCAGAACCTGGACCCGCAGCCCGTCGTGGTGGACGCTGCCGAGGTGGTCGGCATCGAGGAGGAGCACGCGGAGGACGAGCACTCCGAGGACGACGGCCACGCCGAGGGCGAGGAGGGCCACGGTTCGGTGAACCCGCACCTCTGGTACTCCCCCGAGTACGTGCAGCAGACCGCCGACGCCGTGACCGCCGAGCTCAGCGACCTCTCCCCCGACGCCGCGGACTACTTCGTTGACCGGGCCACCGCCTGGACGACGGACCTGCAGCCCTACACCGACGAGCTGACCACGATCGAGGGCCTGGCCGCGGGCAAGACCTACGCGGCCACCGAGACCGTCTTCGACTACACCGCGGCCGCCGTCGGGCTCACCGACGCGACCCCCGAGGGCTACCGGGACGCCGCCAGCAACGAGAGCGACCCGGCCACCGGCGACGTCGCCGCCTTCGAGGCCGCCCTGGCCGACGGCAGCATCGACGTGCTGGTCTTCAACACCCAGACCGAGGGCTCCGTCCCCGACCAGCTGCGCAGTGCCGCCGAGGCCGCCGGGGTCCCGGTCGTCGAGGTCACGGAATCCGTGCCCTCCGACGACGGTTCCTTCGTCCAGTGGCAGCTGTCCCAGCTGCAGCAGCTCGCAGACGCACTCGGTGGGGGTCAGTGACGCAGGCACACCCGACGGCGACCCCGTCCGGCCCGGGCTCCCCCGCCCTGGTGCTGGACGGGGTCTCCGTCGTCCGCGGCGGGCGCACCGTCTGGTCCGAGGGCACCCTGGCGGTGCCGGCCGGCTCGGTCGTCGGGGTCATCGGCCCCAACGGCGCGGGCAAGACGACGCTCTTCCAGGTCGCGCTGGGCCTGCTGCCGGTGGCCGGCGGACGCGTCGAGGTGCTCGGCGCCCCGCCCCGGCGGGGCAACCGGCGGATCGGCTACGTGCCGCAGAACTACACCGCCGCCCTCGGTGAGGCCGTGCGCGCCCGCGACCTGGTCGCCCTGGGCCTCACCGGCAGCCGCTTCGGAATCCGGCGCAGCACCCCCGCGGAGCGCGCCCGGGTCCAGGACGCCCTGCGCCGGGTGGGGGCCGCCGACTACGCCGACCGGCGGATGAGCGAGCTGTCCGGCGGCCAGCAGCAGCGGGTCGCCATCGCCCAGGCCATCGTCGACGACGCCGACCTGCTGCTGCTCGACGAGCCGCTGGCCAACCTGGACCTGCGCAACTCCCACGAGATCGTCACGCTGCTCGGTGAGCTCCGCCGCGAGCGCGCGGTGACGATCATGGTCGTCGCGCACGACCTGAACCCGCTGCTGCCGGTGCTCACCGACGCCGTGTACCTGCTCGACGGTCACCCGCACCACGACCCCATCGGCGAGGTCGTGACCGAGGACCTGCTCACCCACCTCTACGGCACACGCGTGCGCGTCGTGCGGACCGCCCAGGGTGACCTGTTCACCCGCAGCGGCTGAAGGGAACACCCCCGTGCACCTCGACGTGCTGGCCGCCGTGCAGTTCCAGGACAACTGGCTGCAGGTGCTGCAGACGACCTTCATGCGGCACGCCTTCCTGGGCGGCTCGATGGTGGCGGTCGCCGCCGGCCTGATGGGCTACTTCGTCATCACCCGGCAGAACGCCTTCGCCGCCCACGCGCTGGCCCACATCGGGTTCCCGGGTGCGACCGGGGCGATCCTGGTCGGCGCGCCGGTCACCCTGGGCCTGGCCGTCTTCTGCGTCGGCGGCGGGCTGCTCATCGGCCTGTTCGGCAAGCGGGTGGCCGAACGCGAGATCGCCACCGGCACCATCCTCGCCTTCGCCACCGGACTGGGGGTGCTGTTCGCCTCGCTGGCCACCGCGAACGCCAGCACCACCACCAACGTGCTCTTCGGCAACCTGCTGGCCATCGGGCGCGACCAGCTGTGGGTGTTCGGCGGGTTCACCCTGCTGGTCGTCGTCGCGCTGGCCGTCATCGCCCGGCCGCTGGTCTTCGCCTCGGTCGACCCGGCCGTCGCCGAGGCCCGCGGGGTGCCGGTCCGCGCCCTGGGCGTCGCCTTCGTGGTGCTGCTGGCCCTCACGATCACCATGGCCGTCCAGGTCGTCGGCACGCTGCTGCTCTTCGCCCTGGTCGTCACCCCGGCCGCGGCTGCGCTGCGGCTCACCGCCCGGCCCAGCCGGGTGGCCGCGCTGGCCGTGGTGTTCGCGCTGGTGTCGGTGTGGGTGGGCCTGGTGCTCTCCGCCCTGGTGAACCTGCCGCCCAGCTTCTTCGTCGTCACGATCGCCGTGCTGATCTGGGGCGGGGTGCTGCTGGCCACCCGCGACCGGCACGAGGTGCGCCCGGGCCGGGACGCCGACACCGCCCACGGTGCGCTCCCGCGGGTCCCCGAGCACACGCACTGACGTCTGCCCGCCGACCTCCTCGCGCGTTGTCGGCAGTCCGTCGCCAGGTGTGACGGACCGGTGTCACACGAGCCCCAGGGACCCCCTCGAACCCGGGTGGCACAGGGGTCCACGTGACTCTCAGTCGCGAGTCCGACACACCGGCGTGCCGTGAACTGCTCCGTCACGTCCGCGTGCACCATCGACGACGTGACCGCCGCACTCGCCTTCGACGCCAGCGCCGACCTCTCCCTCGGCTCCCTCGCCGCGGAACCGCACGGCGCCCCCGTGCCGGTGCGCCGCAGCCGGGCCGAACGGCAGGCGATCGTGCTGGACACCGCCGAGCGGCTGTTCGCCGGCCGCAGCTCGCGCAGCGTCGGCATGGACGAGCTGGTCCGCGAGACCGGCCTGGGCAAGATGACGGTGTACCGGCTCTTCAAGAGCAAGGACGACCTCGTCGGGGCCTACCTCTCGCGCAAGGCCGCCACCCTCCTGGGCTTCATCGACGCCCAGCTCGGCCACTTCGCCGAGGACCCGCGGGGCGCGCTGATGGCGATCGTCGACGTCGTCGAGCGCGACGTGACCCGCACCGGCTTCCGCGGCTGCCCCTTCACCAACGTCAGCAGCGAGTACGACGACCCGCAGCACCCGGCCCGCTCCGCCGCCGCGGACTACAAGTACGAGCTGCACATGCGCCTGGTGCACCTGGCCGAGGAGCTGGTGCCCGGCGGTGGCGACGACCTGGCCGCCCAGCTGCACCTGATCATCGACGGGATGCAGCTCTCCGGTGGCCTGCTGGGCCCCGACGGCCCGGCCAGCCACGGCCGCCAGCTCGCCGAGCGGCTCATCGACGCGGCCAGGGCCACGCCCCACGCCTGAGACCGCAGACACCGGCCGGCGCCGGGGCTTGAGGCCGGTCCCGACGGGGCACGGTGCCGTCGTGACCGACCGATCCCGTCCGGAACTGGACGACACCACCGTCGAGGCGCTCGGCAAGCTCTCCGAGGCCCTGGAGACCGTGGAGCAGGCCCGCGGCTTCCTCTACGCCTTCCACCAGCTCTCCGGCAAGGCCGACATCCTGCTCGGTGAGTCCCTGGACTCCTTCCGCGAGGCCGGCGCCACCGCGCTGGCCGACGACCTCGAACGCGACCTGCTGGGCCGCAACGTCGTCGCCGACCGGTGGACCTTCCAGCTGGTGGAGGACTACGACGCCGGCTACTGGTCGACGTTCCGCGACTTCGACGCCCGGGCCCGGGACGAGCTGGCCGGCGGTGACCGGCACGTGCTCGAGGCCCGGATGAAGCAGCGCGAGCGGACGCCGGGACACCCGCGGCACGAGGCCGGGCCCGCGCTCGAGGACTGAGTGGCCGGACCCGGCTCCGGGCCCCAGCATGGACGCCGTGACCAGCCCCGCGACCGACCCGACCACCCCGCAGACCGCCCCCTCGCGCAGCCGCCGCAGGACCGCCGGGGCGACGCTCAGCGCGGTGCTGCTGGTCGCGCTCACCGTGGTGCTGGTGCTCTTCGTCGTCTTCAACACCCAGTCGGTCACCGTGTCGCTCGTGTTCGGGGAAGTACAACTGCCGCTGGTCGTCGCGCTGGTGGCCGCCGCCGTCCTGGGTGGGCTGATCGCCGCGCTGGTCGTCCTGCGCGCCCGTCGCCACCGCTGACCCGCATGACCCTCGCGACGGCGGGCACGAGGAACGCATGAGCGATCCCCAGGGCAGCGAGAGCACCACCCCGCCGATCAGCGAGGAGACCAGCGCCGCCGGCAGCGGGGGCGACCTCGCCACCAGTGGTGACGACGACGACACCGCCGGTGTGCACGACGGCGTACCGCTCACCCGGGAGGCGGCGCTGCAGCGCGACGACCCCGACGACGACCTGCCCGCCCGGGGCGCCGACGACGTCACGGCCAGTCAGGAGTCCGGCCCCTCCTGAGGTGTGCGCGGGCGACGGAGTGGGCAGCGGACCGGCATGACCGACCCGATCACCGACCCGGCCGACTCCCCGCGCAACGACGAGAACCTGGTCGACGGCCGTCCGGGCGACGACGCCCCGGACCTGGGCGCGACCGACACCGGCGACCCCACGCTGACCACCGACGACGAGGCGCAGGCCGACGACCGGGAGATCCAGCCCGGCAACAGCTGAGCGGAGTGCGGGGGCGCAGGGACCCTGCGCCGTCACCCTCCGGTCAGATCCAGCCGTGCCGGCGGGCGGCGTCGACGGCGGCGTGCCGGTTGGGGGCACCCAGCTTGGTGGCCGCCGCCGACAGGTGGTTGCGCACCGTGCCCGGGGACAGGTGCGCCCGGGCGGCGATCTCCTCGACCGGCGCGCCGCCGGCGGCCAGTTCCAGCACGTCGGCCTCCCGCGGCGTGAGCGGGGAGTCCCCGGCGCTGATCGCCTCGGCGGCCAGCTCCGGGTCGACGTAGCGCCCGCCCCCGTGCACGGTCCGGACGACGTCGGCGAGCACGGCGGCGTTCACCGTCTTGGGCAGGAACCCCCGCACCCCGGCCTCCAGGGCCCGCTTGAGGTGCCCGGGCCGACCGTGCCCGGTGACGATCACGACCCGGCAACCGGGCAGCACGGTGCGCAGCTCCCCGGCCACCGAGATGCCGTCCCGGTCGGGCATCTGCAGGTCCAGCACGCAGACGTCGGGGGTGTGCGCCCGGGCCATCGCCAGCGCCTCGGCGCCCGACGCCGCCTGGGCGACCACCTCGACGTCGTCCTCCAGGCCCAGCAGGGCGGCCAGCGCGGAGCGGATCAGGTTCTCGTCGTCGGCCAGCAGCACGCGCACGGTCACGCCGGCACCCCCGCCCGGACGGTGAACCCGGTGTCCGCCGGGCCGGCCTCCAGACGACCCCCGCCGGCGGCCAGCCGCTCGGCCAGACCGGTCAGCCCGTTGCCCCAGCCGGTCGGCGCGCCTTCACCGTCGTCGTGCACGGTCAAGATGGTCCCCCCGGGGTCCTGGGTGAGGGTGATGTCGCAGCGGCCGGCCGAGGAGTGCCGCAGCACGTTGGTCACGGCCTCCCGGACCACCCAGCCCAGCAGCTCCTGGGTGGCGGCCGGCACGGCAGCGACGTCGTCCTCACCGGTGACGGTGGTGGTGACGCCGGCCGAGCGCAGCACCGAGCGCGCCCCGGCCAGCTCGGAGGCCAGGTCGGTGGCCCGGTAGCCGCGGACCACCTCGCGGACCTCCCGCAGCGAGGACTCGGCCAGCGAGCCGACGCCGTCCATCTCCTCGGCGGCGCCGTCCCGGCCGCGGCGGGTCAGCTCGGCGGCCAGCTGGCTCTTGACCGCGATGGCCGAGAGGTTGCGGCCCATCACGTCGTGCAGGTCGCGGGCGAAGCGCAGGCGCTCCTCGGCCACGGCCAGCTGCAGCTGCACGCCGCGGGTGCGGTCCATCTCCTGGACCACCTCGAGGATCCAGACGGTGAACCGGAACGCCGAGGCCACCGCGACCAACGCGATGGCGATCGCCACCCCGGAGGCGACGGCCGGGCCGGGGAGGGCGCCGTCGACCAGCGCGACACCCGTGGCCAGCGCGCCGCAGCCCAGCGACGCCCAGGTCAGGCGGCGCATCGACCAGGTGACCGACAGCGCCATCAGCACCGCCCCGCCGAGCATGCCGACGGCGCCGGGGGCCGAGGGCGTGGGCTCCGGCCCGCCGGTGACCGCGGCGACGGCGACCACCGCGGTCAGCCCGGCGACCGTGCCGACCACGGCGAGCTGGCCGGCCGTCGGCATGCTGGCCGGCGCCGCGGCCCGGGCGTCGAGCCCTGCGCGGGTCAGCCAGGTGCAGGCCAGGGCGGTGGCCACGGTGCCCACGACCAGCAGCAACGGCAGCACCAGGCCCGACGCCGACCAGCCGGGGGCGACGGCGAAGAGCAGCAGCGGGGGCAGGCCGAGGTACGCGGCGTAGTAGGACCACCGGGTGTAGAGCTCGATCCGCTGCGGGTCGGTGCGCGTGCGCCACCAGCGCGAGACGGTCGGCACGGCGCTCATGCTGCCGTACCGACCGTCCCGCAGGGCCGAGGTCACCGGCGCGGGGCCCACCGGAAGCCCCGGGCGGCGGCGACGCCGGCCACGACGAGCCAGACCGCGAGCACGGCGGCCGGCTGCAGGGCCGCGGCCCACAGGTCCCCGCCGGAGACGGTCTCGCCGTCCCAGGTGGTGCCGGCCAGGCCCAGCTGGACCAGCTCGATCACCGGGGTGACCGGCAGCAGCCGGGCCACCGTGGCCAGCCAGTCCGGGAAGACGCTGATCGGGTACAGCAGGCCGGACAGCGCAGTGTTGACCAGCACGATCGGCAGGGTGGTGATCTGCGCGGACTCCGGGGTCCGGGTGAACGACGTGCTCGCCGCGGCCAGCAGCACCATCAGCAGGATGCCGGCCAGCACGCCGACGACGGGCAGGACGACGTCGGCGGGGGCGGTCCACTCCCCCAGCGCCAGCACGCCGACGGCGACGACGGCCAGCTGGCCCACGGTGATGAGCAGCGTGGGGGCGGCGGTGGCGGCCAGCACCTCGGTGCCGGTGAGCTCGCCGGTGCGCATCCGCTGGAGCACCAGGTCCTCGCGCCGGGCCACGTAGGTGGTGACCAGGTTGTAGTAGGTCAGGTAGATGAGAGTGATGCCGACGGCGGCCTGCAGCAGCAGCGGGCCGAGGGCGACGCCGTCCTCGCCGGCGCCCAGGACCGGGACGGCGGCGACCAGCAGCAGCGGCAGCACGACGGAGTTGACCAGGGCGGTGCGGTTGCGCAGCAGCAGCCGCGTCTCGGCGGCGGTCATCGGTTCTCCTCCGGGGTGGTGGCGACGGCGGGGTGGGCGCCGTCGGCGACGGCGAGGAAGGCCTGCTCCAGGGAGCCGGCCCGGGCGAGCAGGGTGCGCAGCACGACCCCGTGCTGGGCGGCCCAGGCGAGCAGCTCGGCGAGGACCGGCTGCAGGGAGCCGGTCTGCCACTCGACCCGGCGGCCGGTCGAGACGACCTGGACGCCGGCGGGCACCGGCGGCTGGGGGGCGTCGTCGTCCAGGACGAAGCGGACGGTGGCGGGCTGGGTCTCGGCGATCTCGGCCTGGGTGCCCGACAGCACGACCTGGCCGGCCCGCATGACCGCGACCCGGTCGGCGAGCACCTCGGCCTCCTCCAGGTGGTGGGTGGTCAGCAGCACCGCGGCGCCGTCGGCGACCAGGCCCTGCACCAGCTCCCACACCTGGCGGCGGGACTCGGGGTCCAGCCCGGTGGTCGGCTCGTCCAGGACGACGACGCTGGGGCGGCCCAGCAGCGCCAGGGCCAGGTCCAGCCGGCGGCGCTCGCCGCCGGACAGCGACCGGACCCGGACGTCGGCCCGGCCGGTCAGGCTGACCTGGGCGAGGGCCTCCTGGACCGGGCGGGGCGCGGTGAGCGTGCCGGCCCAGGTGCGCAGGGTCTCGGCGACGGTGAGGTCACCGGGCAGCCCGCTGGTCTGCAGCAGCACGCCGAGCTCGCGGCGGACCCGGGCCCGGTCACGGACCGGGTCCAGGCCCAGCACCCGGACGGTGCCGCCGCCGGCCGGTGCGAGGCCCTCCAGCACCTCCAGCGCGGAGGTCTTGCCGGCGCCGTTGACACCGAGCAGGGCCAGCACCTCGCCGGGCTGGACCTCGAAGGAGATGCCGCGGACGGCCTCGAAGTCGCCGTAGCTGCGGCGCAGGTCGGTGACCTCGATGGCCGGGGTGGTGCGGGTGCTCCGGGGTGCCGGGGGTGCGGTGGCGGGCTGCATCGTCGTCCTCCTGGGTGGGTCGTCGTCCGTCACCACCGACGGTGCCCGCCCCCGGGCCCCGGGGGAGGTGCCGTCCTCCACGACCTGCGCGGAGGGTCTGCACGGTCCACCCGTGAGGTTCGTCAGGGGTGGGGCGTGTCCGCAGGAGCGAGCAGCAGCGCGAGGGCCCGGTCCAGCGCCCGGAGGACCTCGTCCGCGGCCTCCGGGGCGTAGAGCAGCCGCGTGGTCCACCCGTCGGCCAGCGCGACGACGGTGCTGGCGACCGCTGCCGGGTCCGGCTCGTCGGGGCGCGCGTGGCCGACGGCCCCGGTCAGCCAGCCCAGCACCGTCGCGTCCTGGTCCCGCAGCACGTCGGCCATCCAGGGGACGGTCGCGGCCCGGCCGGCCACTGCGGTCCAGACCAGGCCCTCCTCCCGGCGGACGGCGTCCAGCGGCAGGGTCTCCTGGACCAGTGCGGCGACGTCGGTGGCCAGGTCCCCGGTCTGCGGGAGCGCGGCCATCCGGGCACCGACCCGCTCGGTCATCCGCTCGACGGCAGCCGTGAGCAACTCGTCCTTGGTGCCCAGGGTCTTCTGCAGCGCCCCCGCCGACCAGCCGGCCTCGGCCGCGACCGTGCGGATGCTCACCGCCTCCAGTCCACCGCGGGCCACCAGACGCAGGGCGGCGTCGGCGAACTCGGTGCGCCGGGTCATGGATACGACTGTATCCTGTTTCGCATGAGCACCGACCACCGCCCCGGCACCGAGCTCCGGGCGACGTCCCTGGACCGCCTCGGCAGCGCCCTGACCACCGGCGAACTCGACCTGGAGGAGTACGAGCGGCGCACCGGCCTCGCCCGGTCCACCACCTCGACGGCCGAGCTGACCGGGCTCACCGCCGACCTCGCCGAGGACCCCCGCGCCGCCCGCCGCCGAGACCGGCGCGAGTGGGTCGAGGAGTGGCGGTGGTGGCTGGCCGGCGTCGTGGTGCTGGTCGGCGCATGGGCGGCACAGAGCGCCGTCGACGGCGTACCGCGGGCGTTCTGGCCGGGCGTGCCGCTGGGGGTCTGGGCCGCCGTCCTGCTCGCGCTCGCCGTCGTCCCGCGCGGTCGGGACTGACCCGCCCAGCCGCGCGCCGGGACGCCGTCCTGGATAGGTTCGCCCCGTGCCCGACACCGACCGCTGGCTGGCCCTGCAGGGGACCGCGAACACCCGCGACCTGGGCGGGCTGCCGCTGGTCGGCGGCGGGGCGACGGTGCCGGGCCGGGTGCTGCGCAGCGACGACCTGCAGGAGCTGACCGAGCAGGACGTGCACCTGCTGGTCGACGAGCTGGGCGTGACCGACGTCGTGGACCTGCGCACCAGCGCCGAGGTCCGGATGGAGGGCCGCGGGCCGCTGCGGGGTCTCCCGGGCGTCAGGCACCGGCACTTCACGCTGATCCCCGAGGCCGGGGAGCACACCGACGTCTTCGCCGCCGAGGACCCGCAGGCCGACGTCGACCTGCCCTCGGACTGGGTGGAGACGCTGCTGCCGCGGGCGGTCGCGGCCGGCGACGAGGACGAGACCCCGGCGGTGAAGTCCTACCTGGGCTACCTGTCCGACGGCGCCGAGAACGTGGTGGGTGCGCTGCGCGCGGTGGCCGCGGCACCCGGCGCGGCGGTCGTGCACTGCGCCGCTGGCAAGGACCGCACCGGCGTGGTGTGCGCTTTGGCCCAGTCGGTCGCCGGGGTGGAGCGGGAGGCCGTGGTCGAGGACTACGCGCTGACCGCCGAGCGGATCCAGGGCGTGGTGGACAAGCTGTCGGCCCGGTCGACCTACGCCCAGGACATGGCCCGCCGGGACGTGGCCAGCCACACCCCGCGCGCGGAGACGATGCGCCGGGTGCTGGACCTGCTCGACGAGCGGGACGGCGGCCCGCTGGGCTGGCTGACCGCGCACGGCTTCGGCCCCGAGGAGCAGGCCGCGCTCCGGGACCGGCTCACCCGGCCCTGAGCCCGGCCCCACCGGGCCCGGACGGCGAACGACCCCGCACTCCGCGAGGGAGTCGGGGTCGGTTGCCGTGCGCC
This sequence comes from Klenkia sp. AC732, assembly GCF_979256525.1. Taxonomy (NCBI): domain Bacteria; kingdom Bacillati; phylum Actinomycetota; class Actinomycetes; order Geodermatophilales; family Geodermatophilaceae; genus Klenkia; species Klenkia sp. AC732. The sequence goes on from NZ_CEEDOS010000012.1 coordinate 26,632, forward strand.
GTCGGGACGGCGCTGCGTCAGCGGATGACGGCGGTGAACTGGCTGCTGTTCGCCAGGGTCAGCAGGTCGTCGCGCATCGCGGGGCTGCTGCTGCGGGCGAGCGCCTTGTCCAGGGCCCGACGGGTCCGCGACGCCTGACGACGCTGACGCCAGGTGCTGGTCACGCTGCTCATGGTGTGTCCCTCTTCCGTACTGCTGCGGTTGTTGTTACGCCTGTATTAAAGCAGGCGAGCGTCCGTTTGTTCCAACGGAACGGAGGTGATGTCGGCGTTTGATCTACGGATGTTCACCCGAAAGCAGCAGGGACCTACGAATGGTGTCCGGCGCCACACGCTGGGGGTGGCCCCGGACACCCCGGCGCCGGGCGCGCCGTGCCCAGGGCCACAGCGGGCCCGCGCGTGTCGACCCCGGACACGACGAGCCCCCGCCGACCGGGTGGTCGACGGGGGCTCGGCACAGAGCGGCGCGGCGCGGCGTGGTGCGGCGTGGCGCGGCGCGGGGTCAGGCAGCGGCGTCCAGCACCTCGCGCACGGCGGCGCGGGCCGCCGTCGGGTCGTCGGCCGCCAGCGCCACCTCGGCGGCCTGCTGACAGGTGGCCAGCGTGACCGTGCCGAGCTTGGCGCCGACCCCGGCGACCGAGGACGCCGCGCACGACAGCGACGTGATCCCCAGACCCACCAGCACGCAGGCCAGCAGCGGGTCGGCCGCTGCCTCGCCGCACACCCCGACCGGCTTGCCCACGCGCTGCCCGGCCTCGGCGGTCAGCTGCACCATCCGCAGCAGCGCGGGCTGCCACGGGTCGGTGAGGTCGGCCAGGTCGCCGGAGAGCCGGTCGGCGGCCAGCGTGTACTGGGAGAGGTCGTTGGTGCCGATGGACAGGAAGTCCAGGTGCTGCAGGAACCGGTCGGCCAGCAGCGCGACCGAGGGCACCTCGACCATGACGCCGGGGACCATGCCGCGCTCGCGCACCAGGGCGGCGAACTCGGCGGCCTCGGCCACCGTGGAGACCATCGGCGCCATCACCCAGGGGGTCGCACCGGTCCGCTCCGCGGCCTGGGCGACGGCGTCCAGCTGGCGGGTCAGGATGCCGGGGTCCAGCCGCGAGGTGCGCAGTCCGCGGACGCCGAGGGCCGGGTTGGCCTCGTCCGGCGGGGTGGCGAAGGCCAGCGGCTTGTCCGAGCCGGCATCCAGGGTGCGCAGCACGACCTTGCGACCGGCGAAGGCCTCGAAGACCTCCGCGTACCCCTTCGCCTGCTCCTCGACGCCGGGCTCCTCGGAGTGACCCAGGAAGGCCAGCTCGGTGCGCAGCAGGCCGACGCCCTCGGCGTGCGCGGCGACCGCGGCACGCGCCCCGGCGCCGTCCTGCACGTTGGCCAGCACCTGCACGGCGTGCCCGTCCGACGTCGTCGCCGGGCCCTCGTAGCCGGCCAGCGCCTGGGCCGCCTGCCGGGCAGCCTCCACGCGGGAGCCGGCCTCGGCCGGGTCCGGGTCGACGGTGACGGTGCCCTGCTCGCCGTCGACGAGCACGACGGCACCCTCGGGGACGTCGGAGAGCCCGCCCACGGCGACGACGCAGGGCAGCCCGAGCTGGCGGGCGATGATCGCGGTGTGGCTGGTGGAGCCGCCCAGGCGGGTGGCCAGCGCGACCACCCGGGTCGGGTCCAGCCCGGCCGTGTCGGCGGGGGCCAGGTCGTCGGCCAGCAGCACCGACGGGGTGTCGGGGTTGGTGACGCCGGGTTCGGACTGCCCGGTCAGCTCGGCGACGATCCGGTCCCGGACGTCGTTGACGTCGGTGACCCGCTCGGCCATCAGACCGCCCAGGCTGGCGAACAGCTCGGCGAACTGCTGAGCCGCGCCGACCGTGGCCACCGGCGCGGACGCCCCACCGTCGATGCGCTGCTCGACGGTGGACAGCAGGCCGCGGTCGCGGGCCAGGCCCGCGGTGGTGCCCAGCACGGCGGCGCTGACGCCGCTGGCTGCGGCGGCCCGCTCGGACAGCCGGGTGGCGACCACCTCGGCGGCGGCACCGAACCGCGCCTTCTCCGCGGCGCGGTCGCCCTCGGCGACCGGCTCGGCGTCCTCGGTCGGCAGCTGGACCGCGCCGTGCGGCCGGATGACCGGCCCCCACGCCACACCGGGGACGACCGGGGTGCCGGTGAGCACCGTCGGGCCGTCGGCGCTCGGGGTGACGGCGGCGTCGGGGGTGGTGGTCGACATCGTGTGCGGGGCCTCTCTGTCGGGCTGCGGAGCGGCCGGTGGCCGTTCACGGGCGGACTGCGCGGTGGTGCGGTGCGTGCGCCGGCGCCGGTGCCGGACGAGTGCGGGGCGTGCGGGGAGCGACACGGCGGGCGTTCGTACACCCACCGCGGGCCCCGGTGACCAGAGTCACGACAAGGCCTTGACTTGTCAACGTAACCAACGTAAAACAACACCAACACAGACGCGAAGCCACACGAACGGGCAGCGAGACGTGACCCGGACGACGCCGAGGAGGTGACCGTGTACGCAGAGGAACGCCAGCAGGCCATCGCCGGTCTCGTCGCCCAGCGCGGACGGCTCGCCGTCACCGCCGTCGCCGAGCGGTTCGGCGTCACCACCGAGACCGTCCGCCGCGACCTCGCCGTCCTCGAGCGCGCCGGGATGCTGCGCCGGGTGCACGGCGGCGCCGTCCCCACCGGCGCGCTGACCGTCGTCGAGCCCGGCCTGGGCGAGCGGCGCGGCACCCGCACCGAGCACAAGCGGCGGATCGCCTCCGCCGCGCTGGCCCTGGTGCCCGACGTCGACGGCAGCCTGGTGCTCGACGGCGGCAGCTCCACCGCCGCGCTGGCCGAGATCCTGCCCGCTGACCGCCGCCTGCTGGTGGTCACCAACTCGGTGCCCATCTCCCACCGGCTCACCGTCGCCCCCGGCGTCAGCCTGCACGTGCTCGGCGGCCGGGTCCGCGGCATCACCCAGACCGCGGTCGGGGAGAGCACCGTGGCCGCCCTGGCCGACCTGCGCGTCGACGTCGTCTTCCTCGGCGCCAACGGGGTCAGCGCCGGCCACGGCTTCTCCACCCCGGACGAGACCGAGGCCGCCAGCAAGCGCGCCATGGTCCGCGCCGCCCAACGCGTGGTGGTCCTGGCCGACAGCAGCAAGCTCGGCCGCGAGCACCTGGTCCGCTTCGCCAGCGTCGACGACGTCGACGTCCTGGTCACCGACGACGAAGCCGACCCGGACGTCGTCGCCGAGATCGAGTCTCACGGGATCGAGGTGCTCACCGCATGAGCAACACCATCGTCACGCTGACCGCCAACCCCAGCCTGGACCGCACGCTGGAGCTCCCCGGGCCGCTGGAGCGGGGCCTCGTCGCCCGGCTGGGCGTCAGCCACACCGAGCCCGGCGGCAAGGGGGTCAACGTCTCCCGCGCCGTCGCCGCCGCCGGCGCCGACGTGGTCTCCGTGCTCCCGGCCGCCGACGAGGACCCGATGGTCCGCGCGCTGCAGACCCTGGGCCTGCGGCTGGCCACGGTCGCGATCACCGACGCCGTCCGCACCAACTACACCCTCACCGAGCCCGACGGCACGACGACGAAGCTCAACGAGCCCGGCGCCCGCCTGGACGACGCCGTCCGCGCGGCGCTGCTCGCCGCCGTCGTCGAGCACGCCGCGACCGCCTCCTGGGTGGCGCTGTGCGGCTCGCTGCCCCCGGGCACCCCGGTCGGCTGGTACGCCGACCTGGTCCGGGCCGTCCGCTCCACCGGCGCCCGGATCGCCGTGGACACCTCCGAGGGGCCGCTGCTCGCCCTGCTGGCCGCCGGCCCCGACGCCGCCCCGGACCTGCTCAAGCCCAACACCGAGGAGCTGGCCCAGCTCGCCGGGGTCGACGAGGCCACCGTCGTCGCCGACCCCGACGCGGCGCTGGCCGCCGTCGCCACCCTGCACGAGCGCGGCGTGGGTGCGGTGCTGCTGACCCTGGGCGGCGACGGCGCCGTCCTCAGCACCGCCGACGGCGGCCTGTTCTCCGCCCGTCCGCCGGCCATCACCGTGCGCAGCACGGTCGGCGCCGGTGACTGCAGCCTGGCCGGCTACCTGCTCGCCGACCTGGCCGGCGCCCCGCCGGCCGACCGGCTGCGCAACGCCGTCGCCTACGGGTCGGCCTCGGCCTCCCTCCCCGGTTCCGCCGTCCCCACCCCGGCCCAGGTGGACGGCGCCGCCGTCCGGGTCACCGCCGGCCTGCCCGGCAGCAGCACCGCACCGCCGCACGAGCACGCCCCCGCGCACTGACGCACGCCGCGCACGCACCCGAGCCACCCCGACCGCGAACCACCCCACCGCGACCCATGGAGCACCCGTGTCCGCACTGATCACCACCGACCTGGTGGCGCTCGACGTCAGCCCAGGCGCTGACAAGACCGCCGTCATCCGGCACCTGGCCGGGCTGGTGTCCGCCACCGGGCGCGCGAGCTCGACCGAGGGCCTCTACGACGACGCCATGGACCGCGAGTCCAAGGTGGCCACCGGCCTGCCCGGCGGCATCGCGATCCCGCACTGCCGCTCCGAGGCCGTCACCGAGGCCTCGCTGGCCTTCGCCCGGCTCTCCCCGCCGGTGGACTTCGGCGCCTCCGACGGCCCCGCGGACCTGGTCTTCCTGATCGCCGCGCCGGCCCACGGCGACGCCGACCACCTCACTCTGCTCACCGCGCTGGCCCGCGCCCTGGTCCGGCCGGAGTTCGTCGCCTCGCTGCGCGCCGCCTCCTCCGACACCGAGGTCGTCGCCCTGGTGCAGGACGTCGTCTCCCCCGAGCCGGCGACCGCCACCACCGCCACCGCGCCGGCCGCCGGCGCGCACGCCGCCCCGGCCGCTGCCACCCCCGCCGCTGCCACCCCCGCCGCGTCGGCCGACCGCCCGGTGCTGGTCGCCGTCAGCGCCTGCCCGACCGGCATCGCGCACACCTACATGGCCGCCGACAAGCTGGCCGCCGCCGCCCGCGAGATGGGCGTCGAGCTGCACGTGGAGACCCAGGGCTCCTCCGGCGCGACCCCGATCGACCCCTCCGTGGTCAGCAAGGCCGCCGCGGTCATCTTCGCCGTCGACGTCGGCGTCCGGGACCGGGAGCGGTTCGCCGGCAAGCCGGTCGTCCAGTCCGGCACCAAGCGGGCCATCCAGGAGCCCGAGGTCATGATCCGCGAGGCCCTCGCGGCCGCGCAGGACCCCAACGCCCGCCGCGTCCCCGGCGCCGGCGCCTCCTCCGACGCCCCGGCGACCACCGGCGGCCGCCCGAGCGCCGGCTCGGAGATCCGCCGCTGGCTGCTCACCGGCGTCAGCTACATGATCCCGTTCGTCGCCGCCGGTGGTCTGCTCATCGCGCTGGGCTTCCTCTTCGGTGGCTACCAGATCGTCAACGGCGACCCCTCGGCCGAGGGCCTGAGCTACGGCCAGAACTGGCTGCTCAACAACAACCTCTTCGACCTGCCGGTGGCCCCGGGCATCGAGGGCCTCAACGACGGCTTCCTCGGCTACCTGGGCGCGCTGTTCGTCGTCCTGGGCCAGGCCGCGTTCGGCTTCCTGGTCCCGGCCCTGGCCGGCTACATCGCCTTCGCCATCGCCGACCGCCCGGGCATCGTCCCCGGCTTCGTCGTCGGTGCGGTCTCCCTGACCGTCGGCGCCGGCTTCCTCGGCGGCCTCGTCGGCGGCATCCTGGCCGGCTTCGCGGCCAAGTGGATCGCCGGCTGGAAGCTCCCCGCCGGTGTGCGCGGCCTGCAGCCCGTCGTGATCATCCCGCTGCTGGCCACCGTCATCTCCAGCGGCCTCATGGCCCTCGTGCTCGGCCGCCCGCTCGCCCTGGCCCTCGAGGGCCTCAGCAGCTTCCTCACCGGCCTGTCCGGCTCCTCGGCGATCCTGCTCGGGGTCATCCTCGGCCTGATGATGTGCTTCGACCTCGGTGGCCCGGTCAACAAGGCCGCCTACGTCTTCGCCACCACCGGCATCGGCGTCGCCGACCCCAGCCCCGCCTCGCTGCGCATCATGGCGATCGTCATGGGCGCCGGCATGGTCCCGCCGCTGGCCATGGCCCTGTCGACCTTCCTGCGCAAGCAGCTCTACACCCCCGCGGAGCGGGAGAACGGCAAGGCCGGCATCCTGCTGGGCCTGTCCTTCATCTCCGAGGGCGCCATCCCGTTCGCCGCCGCCGACCCGCTGCGGGTCATCCCCTCGATGATGCTGGGCGGGGCCACCTCCGGTGCCCTCATCGCGGCCTTCGGCACCGAGCTGCGGGCGCCCCACGGCGGTGTCTTCGTCTTCTTCGCGATGACGAACTTCTTCCTCTTCCTGCTCGCCGTCCTCATCGGGGCCGTCGTCGGTGGCATCGCCGTCACCGTCGCCAAGGGCATCGGCCGCACCCCGGAGACCACGCCGGCAGCGGCCACCCCGGACGCGATGGTCGGGGACGCCGGCACGACCCGTGGTGCCACCGTCGGCGCCAACTGACACGATCAGTGCCAGAACTCGACGCAGAGGAGCGCACCGCATGCCCAGCCAGACCGTGACCGTCGGATCCGCCGTCGGCCTGCACGCCCGCCCCGCCGCCCTGATCGCCGAGGCCGTCGGCAAGTCCGGGGTGCCCGTCACCCTGGCCACGCCCGGTGGCAACCCGGTCGACGCCGGCTCCCCGCTGATGATCATGACCCTGGGCGCGAAGAAGGGCGCCGAGGTCGTCGTCACCAGCGACGACGAGGCCGTGCTGGCCGACATCGCCGGCATGGTCTCCCGGGACCTCGACGCCGAGTAGCAGCCCCACACGACGCCCCGTCCCCCTCACGGGGGGCGGGGCGTTCGTGCGTCCGGGCCCGGCGGAGGACGAGGCAGAGGAAGCTCTACACCCCCCTTGATGGCCACGAGGGGGTGCAGAGCTTCCTCTGCCGCAGGTCCACCGGCGGCGGAGGACGGGTGGGGCCTCAGGGCAGCAGGGACGCCGCCACGCTGCCGCGGACCGGGCGGTCGGCGCCCAGCAGGAGCATCTGGGCCAGGTGGTAGGCGTCGGGCTGGCCGGTCCAGGTGCCGGTGCCGACCTCGCCGGTGGGGGTGAGCTCGTGGTGCCAGCTGCCGGTGGAGCGGTCCAGGAAGTGCGCGTCGCCGTGCGCCTCCCAGGTGTGCTGCAGCCCGGCGGCGCGCGGGTCCCCGGTGACCGCGTAGCGGACGGCGGCCGCGGCGACCGCCTCGCACAGCACCCAGTGCATCCGGGCGACGACGACGGGCCGGTCCGACCAGTCCAGCGTGTACGGGAAGCCGGGGTGGCCGTCGGCGGCCCAGCCACGCTCGGTGGCGGCGGTGAACAGGGCGGCGCTGTCGGCGCGCAGCCAGCCGGGCGCGCGCTCACCGAGGACGGCGTCCAGGTGCAGGCACAGCCGAGCCCACTCGAACTGGTGCCCGACGGTGACGCCGTAGGGCCGGAACGGGTCGGCCTTCGCGTCCGCCGAGTGCTCGGGCAGCGGCGTCCAGTCGCTGGTGAAGTGCTCGGGCAGCCGCCAGTCGGCCTCACGCGCCCAGCCGTGCACGATCCGCTCCGTCGAGCGCAGCGCGTGGCTGCGCAGCCGGGCGGTGGTCTCCGGGTGGGTGCCGGCCAGGGCGTCGGCGGCGGCCAGCGCGGCCTCGACGCCGTGCATGTTGGCGTTGGCGCCGCGGTAGTCCTCGGTCTGCGACCAGTCGGGGGTGGACGACTCCCGGGCCAGGCCCTCGGCGTCGTCCCAGAAGCGGTCCTCCCAGACGGCGAGGGCCTCGTCCAGCAGCTCGGCGGCTCCCGGCACGGCCGCGGTGGTCGCCGAGGAGGCGGCCAGCAGCACGAACGCGTGCACGTAGGCGGCCTTGGACCGGTCGCTGGTGCTGGCACCCCAGCCGCCGTGCTCGCCGTCCCGCAGCGGCCCCGAGGCCAGCGCCCGGACGCCGTGCTCGGCCAGCTCCAGTGCGCCCTCCCGGCCCGACAGCGCGGCCAGGGAGAACACGTGCGTCATCCGCGCGCTGATCCAGGTCTCCGTCGGCCGCTCCTCGACCACCCCGTCGGCACCCAGGTACCCGAACCCGTCGGGCACCCGGGCGCGCGCGGCGAAGGCGAGCAGCGGCCCGAGCTCGGTCTCCATGCGACCGACCCTAGAAGGCCAGTGCGGTCCCCGGGTCGTGGAGCACGGCGCCGATGTCGGCCAGGAAGCGGGAGCCCAGCTCGCCGTCGACGACGCGGTGGTCGAAGGACAGCGCCAGCTGGGTCACCTGGCGCACGCGGATCTTGCCCTTGTGCACCCACGGCATCTCACGGACCGCACCGAAGGCCAGGATCGCCGACTCACCCGGGTTGAGGATCGGCGTCCCGGTGTCGACGCCGAACACCCCGACGTTGGTGATCGTGATCGTCCCGCCGGACATCGCGGACGGACTGGTCCTCCCCTCCCGTGCGGTGGCGGTCAGGTCGGCCAGCGCGCCGGCGAGCTCGGCCAGCGACAGCCGGCCGGCGTCCTTGACGTTGGGCACGATCAGCCCCCGCGGGGTGGCCGCGGCGATGCCGAGGTTCACGTAGTCCTTGACCACGATCTCCTGGGCCGCCTCGTCCCACGAGCTGTTGATCATCGGGTGCCGCTGCACGGCCAGCAGCAGCGCCTTGGCCACGAAGAGCAGCGGGCTGACCTTGAGCCCGGCCAGCTCGGGGCGGGCGGCGAGCCGGGTGCGCAGCTGCATGGTGCGGGTGACGTCGACGGTGAGGAACTCCGTCACGTGCGGCGCGGTGAACGCGCTGGCGACCATCGCGGCCGCGGTGTGCTTGCGCACGCCCTTGACCGGGATCCGCTGCTCGCGGCCCTCCGTGCCGGCGTCGGCCACCGGGAAGCGGACGACGGTGCCGGCGTCGGCGGCCAGCTCCGCCGGGGTGCGCGCGCCCGAGCCGCGGGCGGCGTCGACGTCGGCGCGGGTGATGACCCCACCGGCGCCGGTGCCGGTCACGGTGGTCAGGTCGACCCCGACGTCCTTGGCGTACTTGCGCACCGGCGGCTTGGCCAGCGGGCGCGGGGCGCCCCGGCCGGGGGCGACGGTGCGGCTGGGCGCGGCCTCCACGTCGGGCCGGGCGGCCGCGGCGGCCTCGGCCTGGCGGCCGGTCTCCAGGCCGCCGTGCCGGACCGGCTTGGTCGTGGCGTCCGGGGCGGTGGCCAGCAGCGGCGGGCGCTCGGACCCCGGGCCGGTGTTCGAGCCGTAGTCGGCCTCGGGCAGCACCTGCGGCGCGGTGGCCCGCTCGGCGGCAGCCGCACCGGAGCGGCGCGGACGGCGGACGGCCTCGGTGTTCCTCGGGCCGTAGCCGACCAGCACCGAGGTGCGACCACCCGGTGCGGGCCCGCCGATCAGCCCGGCCGCCGGGGTGTCGTCGTCGGCTGCGGGGGCGGCGGGGGCGGCGTCCCCGCCGAGGTCGATGGTGATGATCGGGGCGCCGACGTCGACCGTCGTCCCCGGCTCGTGCAGCAGCTCCACGACGGTGCCGGCGAACGGGCTGGGCAGCTCGACGGCGGCCTTCGCCGTCTCCACCTCGCACAGCGGCTGGTTGGTGACGACGACGTCGCCGACCGCCACGAGCCACTGCAGGATCTCGCCCTCGGTCAGCCCCTCGCCGACGTCGGGCAGCTTGAACTGGCGCAGGTCGGCCATCTCAGAACCCCATCGCTCGGTCGACGACGTGCAGCACCCGGTCCAGGTCGGGCAGGTACTCCTCCTCGAGCTTGGACGGCGGGTAGGTGACGTCGTAGCCACCGACCCGCAGCACCGGGGCCTCCAGGGAGTGGAAGCAGCTCTCGGTGACCCGGGCGGCGATCTCCGCGCCCAGGCCCAGGTTGGTCTGCGCCTCGTGCACCACGACGCAGCGGCCGGTCCGGCGCACGGACTCCTCGACCGGGCCCAGGTCCAGCGGGGACAGCGTGCGCAGGTCGATGACCTCGATGGACTGGCCGTCGGACTCCGCGGCCTGGGCGGCCTGCAGCGCCGTCTTCACCATCGGGCCGTAGGCCAGCAGGGTGAGGTCGTCCCCGGCGCGGACCACCCGGGAGCTGAACAGCGGCGGCGGGGGCACGTCCAGGTCGACCTCGGCCTTGTCCCAGTACCGGCGCTTGGGCTCGAAGAACACGACCGGGTCCGGGCAGGCGATGGCCTGCTGCAGCATCCAGTAGGCGTCGGCCGGGTTGGAGACGGCGACGACCTTCAGGCCCGTGGTGTGCGCGAAGTAGGCCTCGGGGCTCTCGCTGTGGTGCTCGACCGCGCCGATGCCGCCGCCGAAGGGGATCCGGATGGTGATCGGCATGGGCAGCCGGCCGCGGGAGCGGGCGTGGATCTTGGCGACCTGGGTGACGATCTGGTTGTAGGCGGGGAAGACGAACCCGTCGAACTGGATCTCGCAGACCGGCCGGTAGCCGCGCATGGCGAGCCCGACCGCCGTCCCCAGGATGCCGGCCTCGGCCAGCGGGGTGTCCACCACACGCGCCTCGCCGAAGTCCTTCTGCAGGCCGTCGGTGATCCGGAAGACCCCGCCGAGCTTGCCGATGTCCTCCCCCATGAGCACGACCTTCGGGTCGTCCTCCATGGCCTTGCGCAGGCCGTGGTTGAGCGCCTTGCCCAGCGTCAGGGTGGTCACTGCTCTGCTCCCTCGAAGCCGGCGTGGTAGCTGAGGAAGTCCGCGCGCTGGGCGGCGATCTCCTCGGTCTGCTCGGCGTAGACGTGGTCGAACATCTCGGTGCCGGCCGGGTCGGGCATCTCCAACGTGCCCTTCCGGATGCGGACGGCGAGCTCGTCGCCCTCGGCGTCGACGGCGTCGAAGAAGGCGGCGTCGGCCTTGCCGGAGCGGGACAGGTACGCCTTGACCCGGGCGATCGGGTCGCGCAGCTTCCACTCCTCCAGCTCACCTGCCAACCGGTAGCGGGTGGGGTCGTCGGAGGTGGTGTGCGCGCCCATCCGGTAGGTGAAGGCCTCGATGAACGTGGGACCCGAGCCCTCCCGCGCGCGCGCCAGGGCCGCGCGGGTGACGGCGAGGACGGCGAGGACGTCGTTGCCGTCGACCCGGACGCCGGGGAAGCCGAAGCCGGCGGCGCGCTGGAAGAGCGGCACCTTGGACTGGCGCTCGATCGGCACGCTGATCGCGTACTGGTTGTTCTGGCAGAAGAACACCACCGGGGCGTCGAAGGTGGAGGCCCAGATCAGCGCCTCGTTCACCTCGCCCTGGCTGGTGGCGCCGTCACCGAGGAAGGCCAGCGCGGCGGCGTCGGCGCCGTCGCGCTGGATGCCCATCGCGTAGCCGGTGGCGTGCAGGCACTGCGCACCGATGACGACCGTGTAGAGGTTGAAGCCCAGCTGCACCGGGTCCCAGCCGCCCAGGTCGTTGCCGCGGAAGAGGCTGATCACGTGCAGCGGGTCGACCCCGCGCGCCCAGGCCACGCCGTGCTCGCGGTAGGTCGGGAAGGCCATGTCGTCGGCGCCCAGCGCCCGGCCGGCGCCGATCTGCGCGGCCTCCTGGCCCAGCAGCGAGGCCCAGATGCCCAGCTCGCCCTGCCGCTGCAGGGCGGTGGCCTCGACGTCCCAGCGGCGGACCAGCGCGAGGTCGCGGTACAGCGCGCGGAGCTCGTCGTCGCCGATCTCCAGCGCGTAGTCCGGGTGCTCCACGCGCTCGCCCTCGGGGGTGAGCAGCTGGACCAGGTCGGGCTGGGCGGGCAGGTGCGGCGCGCCCGCCCCGGGGACCGGGTCGACCATCTCGCGCACGTCGGGTACTGCGGTCACGACTTTCTCCTCGCCGTCGTCCCGCGGCCACCGGGGTCTCCGGCGCCACGGTCGGTGGACGTCTCCAGCACCTCGCGGCACCGGTGTGCAGCACATCACTGTGCCGCAGATCTGCGCAAGGCCCCGGCGTCCGATTGCGCAGGATGCTCGGTCGGACCCGACTATGGCGTGGCACACTGAGCACCGTGCCCGGCATCGACGCCACTGACGCGCGCCTCCTGCTCGCCCTGTCCGAGGACCCCCGGGCCACGGTGATGGCGCTGTCCCAGGAGCTGGGGCTGGCCCGCAACACCGTGCAGACCCGGTTGGCGCGACTGGAGTCCGGCGGCGTGCTGGACCCCTTCGAGCGGCGGGTCCGGCCCGAGGCGCTGGGCTACCGGCTGGGCGCCTACGTGACCGTCACGGTCATCCAGACCTCCCTGGCCGAGGTCAGCGCCGGCCTGGCCGACATCCCCGAGGTGCTCGAGGTCATCGGGCTGTCCGGGGTGGCCGACCTGCTGGTCCAGGTGGTCGCCGTCGACGCCGACGACCTGTGGCGGATCAGCGAGCAGGTGCTCGCCATCCCCGGTGTGCAGCGCACCGACACCAACCTGGCGCTGCGCCGTTTCGTCGACCACCGGATGACACCACTGCTCCGCCGGGCCGCCGGGCTCTGACGCCGGTCTAGGGTGCGCCGTGCTCACCCGTGCGGCCCGGCCCCTCGCCAGCGTCCTCCTCGCCCTGCTGCTGGCCGGCTGCGTGACCACGGTGCCCGGGTCGCCGGCCCCCCGGGAGAGCGGCTGGACGTTCGTCGGCGAGGAGCCGTGCGACGACGCCGGTGCGGTGGGCGCCGACGAGTTCTCCTGCGTGACCCTCAGCGTGCCGGTCGACCACGCCGAGCCGACCGGTGAGCACTGGGACGTGACCTTCGGGCTGCGCCGGGCCGACGGGGACAGCCGCGGCGTCCTGGTGACCGCGACCGGCGGGCCCGGGTCCAGCGGCCTGTCGGTGGCCGATCTCTACCTGGGTTCCCGCTACCCGGCCGCGGTGGCCGAGCAGTACGACACGGTCTTCTTCGACCAGCGCGGGATCGGGCTCTCCCAGGAGTTCCGCTGCGACGACACGTACTACGGGTCCTTCGCCGAGACCGTCGACACCTCCTCCACGGCCGCCGACCGCACCGCGTACGCCGAGGCCGCCACGACGTTCGGGCAGGAGTGCTTCGCCGAGGCCGGGGTCGACCCGGCCACCGCACCCCGTTACGCCACCCGACAGGCCGTCGAGGACCTCGAGGACTTCCGCGAGTGGCTGGGCGCCCCGGCCCTGGTGCTCTACGGGGAGAGCTACGGGACGCAGTACGTGCAGACCTACGCCGCGGCGCACCCGGACCGGGTCGAGCGGGTGGTGGTCGACGGGGTGGTCGACCTGACCACCGACATCCAGGACTTCGCGCTGGGCTCGGCCCGCGCCGACTCCGAGATCCTGGCCCGCACCCTGCTGTCCTGCGACACCCAGCCCGCCTGCGCCGACGAGGCACCCGGGACCTCGCTGGCGGACTACGACGAGCTGCAGGCCCGGCTGGCCGCCGAACCGGTCACCCTGGACGACGGCACCGTCGTCGACGAGGCCACCCTGAAGAGCGCGGCCTTCGGGTGGATCAGCGACCCGTACTCCCGGACCGAGCTGCAGGTCGCGGTCAACGAGGCCGTGCTCGGCGACTACTCGGCCCTCGTCGACCTCGCCGAGGACGGCGGGGGGTTCGGCCCCACGGACGACTTCTCCGACGCGCTGTTCTACGCCGTCGAGTGCCAGGACTACGACTTCGTGCCCCAGGGCGGCGACGGCGCCGCCGCCCTGGACGGCTGGCTGGACCGGGCCGCCGCCGAGGGCGTCGACCAGCTCCGGCTGGGCGACTACTACTACGGCGACACCCCCTGCCACTTCTGGCCCGGCGTCGCGGACTCCCCCGACGTCCCGCGCCCGGCCCCGGTCACCGACCCGCCCTACCCGGTGCTGGTGGTCAACGCCGACGCCGACCCGAACACCCCGGTCGCCGGTGCGCTCGGCGTCTTCCGGGACCTGACGCCCGGCCAGGGCCCCGAGGACGCCCTGGTGCTGCTGCAGGGCGGGTTCCACGTGGTCTGGGGTGCCGGCGACCCCTGCGTCGACGGCCCGGTCGACGCCTTCGTGCTCGAGGGGACCGTGCCCGCGGAGCGGTTCACGAACTGCCCCGGTGACATCGCCGACCCCTACCCCTGAGCCGTTTCCGCCCCCACCGGGGCCGGGTAGCGGAGCGGCATGGCAATCGAGACCCCGTTCGGGGCGATCGGCAAGGGCAAGCGAGGCATCTCCACCGGCGGCTGGCTGCTGCGCGGTGCCGCAGCAGGAGCGGCCGGGACGACGGTGCTCAACACCGTGACCTACCTGGACATGGCCGTCCGTGGCCGGGGCACCAGCTCCACCCCGGAGCAGACCGTCGAGGCGCTCGCGGACAAGGCGCACGTCGGCATCCCCGGCGAGGGCGAGACCCGTGACAACCGGGTCTCCGGGCTCGGCCCGCTGACCGGCATCGTCGCCGGGGTCGGCGTGGGCGCCCTGTCCGGTCTCGCCCGCGCATTGGGCTTCCGGCCGAACCCGGTGGTCGGCGGGCTCGCCGCCGCCGTGGCCGCCCTGATCGGGGCGAACGGGCCGATGGCGGTGCTGGGCATCAGCGACCCGCGGACCTGGTCGGCCACCGACTGGGCCGCCGACGTCGTCCCGCACCTGGCCTACGGCTTCGCCACCCACTCCACCCTGGCCGCCCTCGACCGCGCCTGACCCGCCGCCCCGGGGGGAGGCAACGTCCGGTTCCCTGGGTGGACACAGCCATCCGGACGTGGAGCCGGTGCACGACGCGGCTCAACGTCCGGCGAGGCAGGTCGACCCAGGGAACCGGACGTTGACCGGCGCTGCGGGGGTCAGGCGGTCCAGCCGGCCTCGTCGACGCCGCCGGGGACCGGGGCGGCGGGGTCGTAGGGCTGGCGGGTGAAGGTGAAGGTGGCCAGGTCCAGGTGGTCGCCGGCGATGCGCAGGGTCTCTCCGGCGTAGTAGCCGTCCAGCCCCACCCAGCCGCCGTCGGCCCGGCGGGCGAACCGGCTGGCCCGGCCGCCGCGGCCGGGGAGCGGGCCCAGGTGCAGCAGGCCGCCGCCCACCGCGCGCAACAGGTGCGGGGCGGGGCCCCAGAACCAGACGCCGAGGTCGCTCAGGGGCACCGGGGGCTCTGCCGGCGTCCAGGCGTCGACGACGCGCGGCTCGGCTGCCCGCAGGTCGGCCAGCAGCCCCGGCACCAGCGGGTCCAGGCCGCTGGTGGTGTTGGCGAGCATCAGCGCGCCGGCCTGCTCCTCGCGGTCGACGAACACCCCGGCCAGGAACCCGGGCATCGAGCCGCCGTGCCCGACGAGGGTGGCGCCGTCGACCCGGAGCACCTGCAGGCCCAGCCCGTAGGCGGACCATCCCGGCGCGGAGCTGTCGACGCCCGCCGGGACGGCCATCTCGGCCAGCGTGGATCCGGCGAGCACGTCGCCGGTGTCCCCGAGCAGGAACGCGGCGAACCGGCCCAGGTCGGTGAGCGTCGACCACAGCTGGCCGGCGGCGTCCATCACCCCGGCGTCGTGCTCGGGCTCGGGCAGCACCACGTCCGCCCACGGGTGGACGGCGGTGCCCCGGGCGGCCGCGCCGCTGGGCCGCGGCGTCGTGCGGGTCATGCCCAGGGGGGCGAGCACCTCGGCGGTGACGACGTCGGCCCACGGGGCGCTGCGGTGCCGGGCGACGAGCTCACCGAGCAGGCCGAAGCCCAGGTTGGAGTAGTGGAACCGGCGGGCGGCGCCCAGCACGACGTGCTCGGGGGCCAGGGCCAGGTCGGCCAGCGTGCCGCCGGGCACCCGCTCCCACCAGCCGCCGGGGCTCTCGCTGGAGGCGCCGGACAGGTGGCTCAGCAGCTGACCCACGGTGCGGTCGCCCAGCGGGGTGCCGGGGACGTGGGTGTCCAGCGGGTCGTCCAGGCCGAGGCGGCCCTCGTCGCGCAGCCGCATGACGGCGACCGCCGTGACGGTCTTGCTGATCGAGCCCAGCCGGTACTGCACGTCGGTCGGGTCACCGGGGACCTCGCCGCGCCCGGCCGACCAGGCCAGCCCGCCGTCCCGGACGACGCCGGCGACCAGGCCGGGGGCGCGGCCGTCGCGCTGGACCCGGGCGGTGCGGGCCAGCAGGGTGCGCGCGGTGGTGGGTTCGACCATGCCCGGCAGGCTAGCCAGCCGCGGGGACCCGGGGGGCGTCCACCGGCAGCCGGCCGGTCTTCACGGCCCAGCGCTCGAACCAGACGGTCACGAACGGCGGGATCGAGGCGATGAGCGCGAGGGCCACGGTCCGCAGGTCCCAGCGCAGCACCCGCCAGGCCAGGAGGGTGACCAGGACGTAGACGACGAAGACCGCGCCGTGGATCGGGCCGGCGACCTGGACGCCGACCTCGGAGGTCTGCAGCACCCACTTCACGAACATGCCGGCCAGCAGCAGCGCCCAGGTCACCGCCTCGGCCAGGGCGACGAAGCGGAAGACGCGGGCGACGGTGCGGGGTGCGGTCAGGGCGCTCACGTCACCCCCCAACGCCCCGGGGCCGCTCCGGGTCCCCGGGTGTGACCGACCTCCCGCCGGGGTGTCCCGGACAGCACGAGGCGCCGGACAGCACGAGGCCCCCGACAGCACGACGCCCCGGACACCAGGCGGTGTCCGGGGCGTCGTGGTGCAGCGGGTGGGTCAGCCGGCGAGGCGACGCATGGCGGTGATGCTGCCCATGGTGTCGATGCTGGCGACCTTGACGACGTCGCCCGAGGTGGGCGCGTGCACCATCTGGCCGTTGCCGATGTAGATGCCGATGTGGCTGACCGGGCTGTAGAAGGCGATCAGGTCACCGGGCTGCAGGTCGGCGCGGGAGACGGCCTGGCCCATCGAGGCCTGCATGCGGCTGGAGTGCGGCAGCGAGATGCCGGCCGCGGCGTAGGCGTACTGCACCAGACCCGAGCAGTCGAAGCTGTTCGGCCCGGAGGCGGCCCACACGTACGGGTCGCCGCGCTGGGCCATCGCCGTGTCGACGGCGATCTGGGCGGCAGCGCTGTTGGCGACCACGGTCGAGCCGCCGGACGCCTCCTCGGAGGCGGGCGCCGATCGGCTCGACGACGACGACGAGGAGGAAGACGACGCCGACGACGAGGAGCTGCTGGTGGCAGCCGGGGCGGCCGCTGCCGCGGCTGCGGCCGCCGCCTGGGCGGCCTGCTGCTCGGCGGCCGACAGCGCGGAGTACTGCGCCTGGTAGTCGGCGATCTGGCTGTTCAGCGCGGCCTGCTGGGCGGTGACGCTGTCCAGCTGGGCCTGCGCGTCGGCAGCGGTCTGCTCGGCGGTCTGCTGCGCGGCGGCGGCGGAGTCGTTGGCGGACTGGGCGGCGTCGAGCACCTCGGTGCTGTGCGCGGAGAGCTGGTCCAGCGTGGTCATCTGGTCGACGAACTCACCGGCGGATCCGCTGGTCAGCATCGCCTGCAGCGAGCTGAGCTGGTTGCCGCCGGTGTAGGCGGTGCGGGCCACCGAGGTGACCGACTGCTGGGCCCCGGAGTAGGCCTGCTGCGCGGCGGCGGCGTCGGTGGCGGCCTGCGCGGCGGCGGCCTGGTCGGCGGCCAGTTCCTCGCGGGCGGTGTTGAAGTCCTCGGTGACGACCTCGAGCTCGTGGCCCTTGGCGGCGATGAGCTGGGCGGCCTCGGCGGCGGTGGTGGGCTCGCTCGCCGGGGCGGACTCGGTGGTGGCCGGCGCGTCGGGGGCGGCCAGCGCCGGCGTGGAGGTCAGGACGACCCCGGCGGCGGCGAAGAGGGTGATCGCTGCGCGACGTCCGCGGAGGGCGGGACGGCGCGCGGGCATGCTCGAACTCGCCATGTGAGGCGGGTGGTCCTTTCTTCCAACGAGCCGCCTACCGGGTTAGCTGACGGATTCGGACGGGAAGGTCGCCCGGCACGTCCGACCCTGGGTGGGTCGGGAGTGCTTCACCCCAGTGCTGCGGTGGGTCCCCGGTCCGCTGCTCCTCGGTGCCCGACCCGGGGGTCGGACGGTGTTCCGGTGTGGTGCGCGAGGGGCGTGCGGTTCGGCGGCGTCCGGTCGGTGTCACCCAGGGAGGGCGACGGATGAATCCGTCCGGACTGGCCGACCGTAGGTCGGTCACGTAGTCATGACAACCGGCGGGGGTGCTTTTGTGGACATCTTCATGCGCGTCGTGTGGACACGCTCACAACGGGTGAGGAGCTGACTCCGTGCGGGGACTGGCACGCCGCGAGTTCTGCCTGGTCCTGCTACGCCGGATGAGCGACCTCCGACCCGACCTGGTGGCCGACGCGCTCCCCCGAGTGGAGGCCACCCGGGCCCAGGCGCACGCCGCGCACACCCGGTGGCAGGCCCTCCAGCACGCACCGGGCGGACCCCGCGGCGGCGCGGCGTTCACCGCCGTCCTCGGCCCCCCGGAGGAGGAGACCGCCAGCGCCTGGGGCGACCTGCCCCTGCTCGTCCGGCGGTGGCCGCTGCCGCTGTGGCCGCAGTTGCGCTGGGAGGTCGTCGCGGGCCCCGACGGTCAGGTGCTGCGCACCCAGCTGGTCCGGGCGCCCGGCTCGACGGTGCCGCCGGCCACGGTGGACGACCTGCGCGTCTGGGAACACGTCGTGGACGACGTCGGCGCCGTCGAGGGCGCCACCGTCGTCGACGCCGAGGTGCCCACCCGGGACGAGCTGCACCTGCCACGCGGCGTCCGCACCCGGTTCGTGTGGGGCCTGCTGCAGGACGTCCAGCGGGCAGGATGACCGGCGTGCCGACGCTCTCCCCGACCACGTGGTCCGACCCCCGGGTCCAGGCCCTCTCCGACGCCCAGCAGGCAGAGCTGCGGGACCGCTACGACGGGCGAGGGGAGTCCGGCACCCCACCGACCGCCGAGGACGTCGCCGTGGTCCTGCTGCTGACCGAGGAGGACGGGACCCCGGTCGGCTGCGGCGCGCTGCGGCCGCTGGAGCCCGGCGTCGCCGAGCTCAAGCGGATGTACGTGGCACCTCCAGCACGCGGGCGTGGGCTGTCCCGGCTGGTGCTCACCGGCCTCGAGGACGTCGCCCGCGAGCGCGGCTGGGGCACGCTCCGCCTGGAGACGGGGCCGCTGCAGCACGAGGCGATCGCGCTGTACGAGCGGTCCGGGTACCGCCCGATCGAGGCCTTCGGCCACTACCGGGACGAGCCCGACGAGTGGTCCCGCTACTACGAGAAGGAGCTGGCGTGACCCTTCCGCCCGGGACCAGCAGCAGGTACGACGTCGTCGTGGTCGGGGGCGGGCACAACGGCCTGGTCGCCGCGGCCTACCTGGCCCGGGCCGGACGCTCGGTGCTGGTCCTGGAGCGGCGGGCCGGCCTGGGCGGCGCGGCGGTCAGCGAGCGGGTGTTCCCCGGCGTCGACGTCCGACTGTCGGCGTACTCCTACCTGGTCAGCCTCCTGCCCGACCGGATCTGCGCCGACCTGGGCCTGGACCTGGCCCTGGCCGACCGCGCGGTCAGCTCCGCCACGCTGCTGGGCGGTCGGGCCCTGGTGGTCGAGCGGGACCCCGGCCGCGCGACGGCGGAGTCCTTCCGGGCGCTGACCGGCTCGGACGCCGAGTGGGACGGCTGGCAGCGCTTCTACGGCCGGCTGGCCGAGCTCGCCGAGGACCTCTCCCCCACCCTGGTCGAGCCGCTGCCCAGCGCGGCGCAGCTGGAGGCCCGGCTGCGCGACCCGGGGCTCTACCGGGACCTGGTCGACCGGCCGCTGGCCGACGTCGTCGCCGACCACCTGGACCACGACGTCACCCGCGGCATCGCGCTCACCGACGGGCTGATCGGCACGTTCGCCGACGTGCACGCCGCCGACGGCCTCGCCGGCCGCTGCTTCCTGTACCACCTGGTCGGCAACGGCACGGGCCTGTGGCGGGTGCCGGTCGGTGGGATGGGCGCGGTCAGCGGGGCGATGGCGGACTCGGCCCGGCGGGCCGGCGCCGAGCTGGTCACCCGGGCCACCGTCACCGCCGTCGAGACCCGGGACGACGGGGCCACCGTGCACTGGACCGACGACGACGGGACGGCGCACGCCGCGGACGCCGGGCACGTCGTCGCCGGGTGCGCGCCCGCCGTGCTCGACGAGCTCACCGGCGCGACGGCCGGCCCCCGGCCCGTCGGCGCCCAGCTCAAGATCAACATGGTGCTGACCCGGTTGCCCCGGACGCGCTCGGGCCTGGACCCGGCGGTGGCGTTCGGCGGCACCTGCCACGTCGACGAGGCGGCGTCCCAGATCGACGCGGCGTACGCCCGGGCCGCGACCGGGGCACTGCCCGACGTCGTCCCGTTCGAGGTGTACTGCCACTCGCTGACCGACCCGGGCATCGTGGGCGACACCGGGCTGCACACGCTGACCGTGTTCGGCCTGCACACCCCCGCCGATCTGTTCCGCGCCGACCCCGTCGGCACCCGGGAGGAGGCGGTGCGCCGGGTCGTCGCGCAGCTGGACGCCCAGCTCGACGAGCCGCTGGCGGACTGCCTGGCCCGCGACGCCGACGGCCGGCCCTGCCTGCAGGCCGCCTCCCCGCTGGACGTCGAGGCCTCCCTCGCCATGCCGGGCGGGCACATCTTCCACGGCGACCTGGCCTGGCCGGTCGGCACCGACGCCCAGCCGGCCGGCACCTGGGGCGCGGCGACCGCCCACCCCCGGGTGGTCGCGGCCTCCAGCGGCGGCACCGTCCGGGGCGGCGCGGTCAGCGGCCTGGGCGGGTACGCGGCGGCGCGGCACCTGTTAGACACCTGACGTGGAGACGACGGGCGCAGTGCTGCGCGGTGCCGGTGACCAGTACGAGCTCGTGACCCTGGAGGTCGGCGACCCCGGCCCGGGCGAGGTGCTGGTCGAGATGGCCTACGCGGGGCTCTGCCACTCCGACGAGCACCTGCGGCACTCCAACCCCGGCGGGCGGTACCCGGTCGTCGGCGGCCACGAGGGGTCCGGCGTCGTGCTCGCCGTGGGCCCGGGCGTGCGCCGCGTCGCCCCCGGGGACCACGTCGTCGCCAGCTTCCTGCCGGCCTGCGGGGTGTGCCGGTGGTGCGCGTCGGGCCGGTCCAACCTGTGCGACCTGGGCGCCACCATCGCCACCGGGCAGCTGCCCACCGGCACCTGGCCCTTCCGGCTGGACGGCGAGCCGCTGGGCGGGTTCTGCATGGTGGGCGCGTTCGCCCGCCACTCGCTGCTGTCCGAGGCCTCGGTCATCCGGCTGGACCCCTGGGTCGCCCTGGACACCGCCGCGCTGATGGCCTGCAGCGTGCCCACCGGCTGGGGCTCGGCGGTCTACGCCGGCGGCACCCGGCCCGGGGACACCGTCGTCGTCGTGGGCTGCGGCGGGGTCGGGGTCAACGCCGTCCAGGGCGCGGTGCACGCCGGTGCCTCGCACGTCGTCGCCGTCGACCCGGTCGCCTTTCGGCGTGACTTCGCACGGTCCGTCGGGGCCACGCACGCCGTCGAGGACACCGGGGCCGCGGCCACGCTGGCCCGGGAGCTCACCCGGGGCAACGGCGCGGACGTCGTCGTCCTCGCCGTGGGCGCCACCGACGCCGACACCACCCGCGCCGCCGCCCGCTGCCTGGGCAAGGGCGCCACCCTGGTGCTCACCGCGCTGGCCGACATCGGCTCCGACGTCACCGTCGCGCTGCAGGGCAACGGGCTCACCGTCTTCGAGCACCGGGTGCAGGGCGCGCTGTTCGGCAGCTGCAACGCCCACCGCGACGTCCCGATGCTGCTGCGCCTGGCCGCCGAGGGGAAGCTCGAGCTCGACCGGCTGGTGACCCGCCGGTACTCCCTGGACCAGCTCACCCAGGGCTTCGCCGACCAGGCCGCCGGCGAGACCATCCGCGGCCTCCTGGTCCACGCCGACTGACCCCGCCCCCTGCGGCGTCAGCCCTTCACGCCGCCCTCGTTGGCGCCGGCGACGAAGTAGCGCTGGAAGACGAAGAACACGACCGCCACCGGGATGGTCATCAGCAGCGCCGCGCCCAGGGTGAGCGGGAACTGGTTGCCCGAGCCCAGCTGGCCGGTGGTGAGCGTCGCGACGCCCTTGGTCAGCGTGTAGAGGTCGCGGTCCTGGGACGCCACGATGAAGTGCGGCAGCTCGTTCCAGGACGCCTGGAAGCTCAGGATCGTCAGGGTGATGAGGGCCGGGCGGGCCATCGGCAGCACGACGGACCAGAACACCCGGAAGGTGCCGGCGCCGTCGATCCGGGCGGCCTCCTCGATCGACGCCGGGACCGACTCGAAGAACTGCTTCATGATGAAGATGCCGGCGGCGTCGGCGACCAGGGGCAGGAACAACGCCACCGGGGTGTCGTAGATGCCGAGCTGGTTGAGCACCAGGAACTTCGGGATCAGCAGCACGACGCTGGGCACGGCCATCACGGCCAGGATCGCGGTGAACACCGCCGACCGGCCGCGGAACCGCAGCCGGGCCAGTGCGTAGCCGGCGAGGGAGTCCAGGAACACCCGCAGGCCGGTGACCAGCACCGACACCCACACCGAGTTGAACGCCCACAGGGTGAAGTCGGTCTCCAGCAGTCGGCTGAAGGCCGCCGTCGTCACCGGGTCGGGCAGCAGCGTCAGCGGGGAGTTCGTGGCGTCGCTGTTGGTCTTGAACGACGTCACGATCTGGATCAGGAACGGGTACAGGTAGACGATGGAGAAGAAGACCAGGACGACGTAGGCCAGGAACCGGCCCACCTGGCGCAGCGGCCGCCCCCCGGACCGGCGGGGCGCCGGCGCCGGGGTCTCGACGGGGGCTTCGAGCGTGGTGGTCACGGCTGCCTCACTGACCGGCGTGGAAGAAGGTGGTCTTCGACGGCGACCGGCGGGCGACGGCGCGGGCCGCCTTCTTCTCCGCGATCGCGTCCTTGTCGCGCATGACGAAGCGCTGCACCGAGGTCAGCACGATGATGATCGCGAAGAGCACGAACGACATCGCCGCGGCCCGGCCCCACTGCCCGGTCTCGAACGCCGAGGTGTAGCTCAGGTACGCCGGGGTGAGCGTGGTCTTGGCCGGGTTGCCCTGGCTGATCAGGTACACCTGGTCGAACACCTGCCAGGTGCCGATCAGGCCCAGCGTGATCACCAGGAACAGCGTCGGCTTCAGTGCGGGCAGGGTGACGGCCCGGAAGCGCTGCCAGGGGTTCGCGCCGTCCATGACGGCGGCCTCCTGCACGTCCTTGGGCACGTCCTGCAGAGCGGCCAGGAACATCAGCATGTAGCCACCGGCCGACGTCCAGACGACCAGGACGATCAGCGCGGCCAGCGCGATGGAGGGCCCGGACAGCCAGTCCCACCAGGACAGGCCCAGCGGACCGCCGTCGGTGAGGGCCGCGGGCGGGTTGCCGGCGTCCCACAGGCCGACGCCGTCACCGAGCAGGTGCACCAGGCCGCGGCTGTCGCTGAACCAGTTGGGGCCGTCGATGCCGACCAGCCCGAGCAGGCCGTTGACGGCACCACCGCCGGTGAACAGGAAGATGAAGACCAGGCTGATCGCGACCGAGCTGGTCACGGTGGGGAAGTAGAACGCCGTCCGGAAGAAGCTCTTGGCCCGGATCCGGCTGTTGAGGACGACGGCCAGGCCGAGCGCGATGGCGGTCTGCAGCGGGACGACCAGCAGCACGTACCAGCCGTTGTTGCGCAGCGCGGTCATGAAGTCCTGCCGGGGCAGGCCGGGCTCGGTGAGGATCGTGGCGTAGTTGTCCAGGCCGACGAACCCGACGGCCGAGGAGAACGGTGACCCACGCCCGCGCCAGTCGGTGAGGCTGACCCAGAAGGCCATCAGGATCGGGACCAGCACGAAGAGGCCGATGAGCACCAGACCGGGGCCGGTGAAGGCCCAGGCAGCACGGCCCTGCCCGGCCCGGGACGAGCCCCGGGACCGGGTGGGACGTGGCGCGACGACGCCGCCCGGCCCCCGCGCCGGGGCGTTGCCGAGGCCCCCCGCGGGAGCCGGGACGGCGGTCATCCGCCGATCGCCTGCTCGAGGTTGGTCTGGGTGGACTCCAGGACCGCCTGCGGGTCGCCGGTGGCCAGGCCGCTGAGCTGGCTGTCGAAGTCGATCAGCACCTGCTCGACGCCGGGGGCGCTGACCGGGCCCTGGGCGTACTCGGCGCCGTCGATGTAGGCCTGCCGCTCGGGGAACTGCTCGAGGTAGGCGTCGGCCAGCGACTGGCGGGAGGGCAGCACGCCGGTGTCCTGGGTCTGTGCGGTCATCGCGTCCGGGCTGGTGAGGAAGGTGGCCAGGTCGACGGCGGCGTCCTGCGCGTCGCTGTCCGCGGCCACGCCGAGGCACTGGGTGAAGGACAGCGTGCCCGGGCCGGCCGGGCCCTCGGGCAGCGGGACGACGGTGTAGCCGACGTCGGGGTAGTCCGCGGCCATGGCGCCGACCAGCCAGTTGCCCTCGATGGTCATCGCGGCCTTCCCGGTGCCGAAGGCCTCGCCGCCCCAGCCCGCGTCGACGGCGCCCGGGTAGGCGAAGGAGCCGGCGGCCAGGTTGGACTGGACGTACTCCAGCGCCTCGAGGTTCTCCGGGCTGTCGGTGGTGACCTCGGTGCCGTCCTCGTCGACGAACCAGCCGCCGGCCTGGGTCATGAACGCCCCGACCCGGTCACGGGTGTCGCCGATGACCAGTCCGGTCTGCCCGCCGGTGGTCAGCGTCTGGGCGACCGTGGACAGCTCCTCCCAGGTGGTCGGGTGGTCGGCCTCGGTGAGGCCGGCGGCCGCCCAGGAGGCGTCGTTGATCTCCAGCGCCAGGGTGGAGAAGTCCTTGGGCGCGCAGTAGACCTCGTCCTGGTAGGTGAAGGTGTCCACCAGATTGGGGTAGAAGTCGTCCAGGTCGTCGATCTGGTCGCCGTAGGGGAACAGGTTCCCGGCGTCGGCCTGGTCGGCGAGGCGGGTGGCGTCGAGGTAGAAGACGTCCGGCGGGTTGCCACCGGCGAAGCCCTGGGCCAGCTCCTGCTGCAGGTCCGCGGCCACCTGCACGTCCACGGTGTTGCCGGACTCCTGCTCGTAGGCGTCGACCTGGGCCTGCACGGCCTGGGTCTCGGCGTCACCGGAGCTGGCGATGAGCATGGTGAGCGAGGCGCTGCCCGACTCCTGCTGCTCGGCGGTGTCGTCGAAGCCACCGCCACCGCAGGCGGCGGCCAGGGACAGCGTGGCGACGGCGACGAGCGCCTGCGCGGACCGGCGGATGGGGTGTCTCACTCGGGGTTCCTCCTCTGCGGGCGACCGCGGCGTCGGTGCCGGCGGTCGGGTGGTGCGGGTGCGGGGCGGTTCAGGGGGACGGCGGGAAGGGCAGGCTGGTCGCTGCCGCCGCGGGGTCGGCGCCCCGGTCGGAGGACGCCCGGACCACCAGGCGCGGGGGCAGCAGCACCGGCTGGTCGACGGCCGGCGACCCGGGCGGGCCGGGGTCCAGCTGGCCGCGCAGCAGGTCGATGCAGGCCGCGGCCGCCGCGACGACGGGCTGGGCCACCGAGGTGAGACCGAGGGCCGCGGCCACCGGGCTGTCGTCGAAGCCCACGACGGCGACATCGCTGCCGGGCCGGCGGCCCAGCTCGCGCACCGCACCGAGGGCGCCGAGGGCCAGCGAGTCGCTGGCGCAGACCAGGGCGGTGACCCCGCGGGCGGCGACGAGCCCCAGCGCGGTGGCCTGGGCGACGGCGAGGTCGTCGGGCAGCCCGGCCTCCAGGCCGGCGACGGGCAGGCCGGCCGAGGACATGGCGTCCACCCAGCCGGCCCGCCGGTCATCGCCGGTGCCCGAGCCCGCGGGCCAGCCGAGCCAGGCGATCCGGGTGTGGCCCTGGGCCAGCAGGTGCTCGACGGCGGCACGGGTGCCGGCGGCGCCGTCGACGTCGACCCAGCTGCGGCCGTCCGGGTCGTCCCAGGGCCGGCCGAAGCTGGCCACCGGCAGCCGGCGGCGGCGCAGCCAGGCGGTGCGGGGGTCGCCGTGGGAGGTGCCGGTGAGCACGAAGGCGTCGACGGCGAAGGAGGCGACGAGCTCGTCGTAGGCGCCCACCTCGGCCTCGGCGTCGTCGGCGGTGAAGAGGACCAGGCGTTGACCGGACTCCTCGGCGCTGCGGGTCAGCGCGTGCAGGAACTGGTCGAGCACGCTGCCGCCGAAGGCCTCGCGGACCGGTTCGATGCGCATGGCGATGAGCTGGGAGCGGTGGCTGCGCATCTGCTGGGCTGCCCGCAGCGGGCGGTACCCGACCTCGTCGATGACGGCCTGGACCCGCTCGAGTGTGGCGCCGCTGACCAGGTGCGGGGCGTTGAGCACGTTGCTCACGGTCTGCTTGGAGACCTGGGCCAGGGCCGCGACGCTGGCCAGGGTGGGGCGGTCGGTGCCGTCGTCCTGCACGTCGCCCTCCTCCGGTGCGGACCGGCCCAGGATTGGACCGATCAAGGTGATGGCAGGCACACTGCGCCGGGTCAACGTGCCTGTCAAGTCGCCACCCTGGGCACGGGACGACCGCGGATCCGGCCCGGGATCGTCCGAGGTTGGACCGTTCCAACCCGCTGAGAGCACCGGCACCACCGATGAGAGAGGGTCGACCCGTGACGCCGACCGAGACGACCGACCGCACCCCGACCCCCGCCCCCGACGCCTCGGCGGCCGGTCTGCAGCCCCTGGTCCACGAGCTCGACGTCTGCCTGCTCGCCCCGGTGACGGTGCTCGGCGGCCGGGACGGCGCGGTCCGCGGCCGGGGCGCCGAGGGCGTGTTCTGCGGCGACGTCCGGGCGCTGTCGGTGGTCGGGGTGACCGTCGCCGGGCGGCGTCCCGACGGCATCGGCGGGGGCAGCACCGGCCCCGGGACCAGCACGCACGTGGCCGTCGTCCGCGGTCTGGGCGACCCCGGCCCGGACCCCACCGTCCGCCTGGAGACCGTCCGCCGGCTCGCTGCCGACGGGCTCACCGAGACCCTGCGGCTGGTCTCCACCGCGGCGGAGCCGGTGGCCGCCGAGGTGGTGCTGACCCTGGGCACCGACCTGGCCACCGTCGAGGAGGTCAAGAGCGGGCACCTGCGCCCGCTGCTGCCCCCGGGCGAGGACGGCTGGTCCGGCCGCGGCGTCAGCGTGGCGGTGCCCGGCCTGCAGGCCGGCGGCGACGTGGGCCGGCTGACCTGGTCGGTCGTCGTCCCCCCGCGGGAGGCCGTGGAGCTGACCTGGACGGTCACCGTGACCGACCCCGGCGGCGTCACCGCCGCCCCCCGCACGCCGCGCAGCTGGTCCACCCCGCGGGTCACCGCCGACGACTCCCGGCTGGCGGTGCTGGTGGCGCAGTCCCTCGAGGACCTGGCCGGGCTGCGGATGGCCACCACCACCGACCCCGACGACGTCTTCGCCGCCGCCGGCGCCCCCTGGTACCTCACCCTGTTCGGCCGCGACAGCCTGTGGACGGCACGGCTGCTGCTGCCGCTGGGCACCGACCTGGCCGCCGGCACGCTGCGCACGCTGGCCGCCCGGCAGGGCACCCGCCGGGACGACGCGACCGGGGAGGAGCCGGGCAAGATCCTGCACGAGATCCGGCGCCCGCCCGTCGCCGAGGAGGGCACCACCCCGTTCCTGCCCCCGGTCTACTTCGGCACCGTGGACGCCACCCCGCTGTGGGTCTGCCTGCTGCACGACGCCTGGCGCTGGGGCCTGGACCCCGCCGTCGTCACCGAGCTGCTGGACCCGCTGGAGCGCGCGCTGGGGTGGCTGGCCACCGACGGCGACCCGGACGGCGACGGGTTCCTGGAGTACCTGGACCGCTCGGGCGCGGGACTGGCCAACCAGGGCTGGAAGGACAGCGCGGACTCGGTGCGCTTCGTGGACGGCACCGTCGCCGACGGGCCGATCGCGCTGTGCGAGGCGCAGGGCTACGCCCACGAGGCAGCGCTGGCCGGGGCCGCCCTGCTGGAGGCGTTCGGACGACCCGGCGCCGAGCGCTGGCGGACCTGGGCCGCCGAGCTGGCCGAGCGGTTCCGCGGCGCCTTCTGGGTCGCCGACGACGAGGGCCGCTACCCCGCCATCGCGCTGGACGGCAGCAAGACCGCCGTCGACGCCCCCACGTCCAACATCGCCCACCTGCTGGGCACCGGCCTGCTCACCGCTGCCGAGTCCGCCGAGGTGGCCGCCCGGGTCGGGTCCCCGGCGATGGACTCCGGGTTCGGGCTGCGCACCATGGCGACCACGGCCGGCGGCTACGGCCCGCTGACCTACCACTGCGGCTCGGTGTGGCCGCACGACACCGCGATCGCGCTGACCGGCCTGGCGCGGGAGGGTCACGACGCCGTCGCCGGCTCCCTGGCCCGCGGGGTGCTGGCGGCCGGGGAGTCCTTCGACTGGCGGCTGCCCGAGCTGTTCTCCGGGGACGGGTCCGACGTCGTCCGGCGGGCGCTGGCCTACCCGGCGTCCTGCCGGCCGCAGGCCTGGTCGGCGGCCGCCGCCGTGGCCGTGCTGACCGCGGTGCTGGGCCTGCGCCCCGACGTCCCGGCCGGGCGGCTCGTCGTCCGTCCGCTGCGTCCGGCGCCGTTGGGCGCCGTGCGGGTGGAGGGCCTGCGGGTCGGGGCGGACGACGTCACCGTGGCGGTGTCGGCGGACGGCTCGGTCGAGGTGACCGGCTTTTCCGGCGAGGTCGTCACCGGCTGACCCGCCTCGCCGGGCGCGCCGCCCCGCGGGGTGGTGGAGTGGAGGGGATGACCGACCGCCCGTCCTGGCACGCCCGCTGGCGGTCGGAGTCCCGGTTCCTGATGCGCTCGGTGCGCCGCGGCCTGCAGGGCCGCGACCTGTCGCTCATCGCGGCCGGGCTGACGTTCTACGCGGGCATCTCGGTGGTCCCGCTGCTGCTGCTGG
This sequence comes from Klenkia sp. AC732, assembly GCF_979256525.1. Classification (NCBI taxonomy): domain Bacteria; kingdom Bacillati; phylum Actinomycetota; class Actinomycetes; order Geodermatophilales; family Geodermatophilaceae; genus Klenkia; species Klenkia sp. AC732. The sequence continues at coordinate 55,345 of NZ_CEEDOS010000012.1, forward strand.
CGATGGCGCTGACCTCGCTGCTCGCCGGTGCCGGCTGGGTCCGCGACCAGCTGGACACCCTGGGCGGTGTGCTGCCCTCGCAGCTGGGTGCACCGGACGCGCTGGCCCGGCTGGCCGAGGCCGGCACCACGATGACGCTGCTGGGCGGGCTGCTGGCACTGCTGCCGATGACCTTCTACGGCGAGGGTCTGCGCCGGGCCCTGCTGCGCTTCACCGACGAGCGGGACACCTACACCGGCTGGCGCGGACGGTTGGCCGTCGTCCCGCTGCTGCTGGTGTCGCCCTTCCTGCTGTACCCGGTGCTGCTGGTGGTCCCGGTGCTGGCCGACCTGCAGGCCGAGGGCGGGTTCTGGGCCGGGCTGGGCGGGGTGGCGCTGGGGTTCTACTCGGTGCTCTTCGCGCTGGTCGGGCCACTGGTCTGGGGTTTCCGGTTCGTCGCGGCCGGCATGCTGCGCTGGCAGGCGGTCCTGGTCGGGGCGTTCTTCACCGCGGCGTCCCTGGCCGGGTTCCTGCAGGGCTTCGTGCTCTTCCTGCGGCTGCCGCTGTCGATCGGGGCGCCGTTCGGCGGGCTCGACGTCGTCGGCGGCGTCGTCGCCCTGGGGCTCTGGCTGTTCCTGCTGCACCTGGTGGTGATCGCCGGCTGGCTGCTCACCCAGGCCCTGGACGAGCGCCTCGCCCTGGCCCACGCGCAGCGGGCCTGAACGACACCGGGGGCTCAGTTCGTCGGCGGCACCGGGACGGGCACGGCCGGCGGTGGCGGCGGTGCGGGAGCAGGGGGCCGGTAGTCGGCCCCGTTGCTGACCAGGATCGTCACGACCTGGCCGACGACGGCACGACCCCCGGCCGGCGGGCTGGTGCCCAACAGCGTGCCCGACGGTGTGCTGCTCTCGCTGCGCACCACCTGGGGCACGAAGCCGGCCCCCGCCAGCGCCGACTGGCAGGCACCCACCGACCGGCAGCCGGGCACCGGCCTGGTGTTGCCGTTCATCACCGCAGGGTCGGCGGGCGGGAAGTCGCTGCTCCCCCGCGCCTCCAGGACCGGCGCCATCGCCGCGCGCCAGATGGTGGCCGGCTTGTTGCCGCCGAACCCGCCGCCGTCCTCGTTCTGCTTGGGGTTGAGCACCATCACGCTGGCGGTGATCTCGGGGGTGTAGCCGACGAACGCCGCGGAGAAGTTGTCCTGCGACGTCCCGGTCTTGCCGGCGATCTGGTGCCCGGGGATCCAGGCGCGGGAACCGGTCTGCCCCGGGTTCCCCGGTTCGACGTCACGGCGCAGGATCTGGTTCATCGTGGTGGCGACGCCCGACGGGATCGCCTCCGGCGTGCACTGGTCGCCCGTCACCAGGGGCTGCCCGCCCTCGCCGAGCAGCGGCTGGCCGTTGCGGTCCAGCACCGCGGTGACCGGCGTGACCAGGCAGCGGGTGCCGCTGGCGGCGAAGGTCGAGTAGGCGCTGGCCAGCCCCAGCGGGCTGGTCTCCTCGGCACCGAAGGTGAACGAGCCGCGGTTCTCGTCGATGACCTGCTGGGCCAACCCGGGGCGGCTGAACTGGAACAGCCCGGCCGCCTCGGCCATGCGCACCGGCTCCTCGACGCTGCCCAGGGCGTCCTCCAGGGCCAGGAAGTAGGTGTTGGAGGACTGGTAGAGCGCCGTCGACAGGTCCAGCGTCCGGCCGTACCGCCCGGCGTTGCGGACGTCGTAGGGCTCGCTGCCGTCCCGGTAGACCCGCGAGACGTAGGGGTCCGACGTCGTCAGCGTGTAGTAGGCGGAGTACTGCCGGGCCAGCGCGGCGGCCGCGGTGAAGACCTTGTAGGTCGAGCCGGAGCCCTGGCTGGCCGCGACGTTGAGGTTGTAGGACTCCTGCGCCGGGTCGTTGACGTCGTAGCCGAACACCCGGTTCACGCTCATCGCCAGCAGGTGCCCGGTGCCCGGCTGGACGGCGGTGAACATACCGGCCAGCGAGTCGCCCATGGGCAGCGTCTCCAGCACCGCGGCGTCCCCGGCACGCTGCAGCTCGGGGTCCAGCGTGGTCTGGATGGTGAGGCCGCCGTGCTCGAGCTGCTGCTGGGTGATCCCCAGGGTCTGGGTCAGGTAGCGCTGCACGAAGTCGCAGACGAAGGGCCCGACGCTGGCCTGCACGCACCCCCGCGGCGGGGCCGGCCCCAGGACCAGGCCCAGCGGGGCGGCCTGCGCGGCGGCGGCCTCCTCGGCGGTGACCATGCCCTGGTCGCGCATCCGGTCCAGCACCTGGTCGCGCCGGACGGTGGCGGCGTCGGGGGCGATGGTCGGGTCGTCGCTGGTGGGGCTCTGCGCGAGACCGGCCAGCATCGCCGCCTGGGGCAGGGTCAGCGCGGCCGCGTCGACGGAGAAGTAGGTGCGGGCGGCGGCCTGCACGCCGTAGCTGTTCTGCCCGAAGTACACGATGTTCAGGTAGCGGGTGAGGATCTCGTCCTTGGAGTAGGTCTCCTCCAGGGCGAGGGCCAGCCGGGCCTCCCGGAGCTTGCGGGCCAGCGTCTGCTCGGTGGCTGCCGCGGCCTCCTCGGGGGTGTCCGCGGTCTGCAGCAGGGTCTGCTTGACCAGCTGCTGGGTGAGCGTCGAACCGCCCTCCTCGACCTCGCCGGAGGCCAGGTTGCGGGCCAACGCGCGCAGCGTGCCCTGCACGTCCAGGCCGTTGTGGCCGTAGAAGCGGGCGTCCTCGATGGCCACCATGGCCTGCTTCATGACCTCGCCGATGGCCTCGGCGGCGACCGGGGCCCGGTTCTCGTCGTAGAAGCCGGTGATCGGCTCGCCGTTCGCGGCCACCATCACCGTGTTGCCGGCGAGCGTGGCGTCGGTCAGCTCGACGGGCAACGCGTCCAGCAGCGAGGCGGAGTCCTGCGCGACCAGCGCCGACCCACCGACCAACGGGAACAGCCCGGCAGCGACGAGCACCCCGGAGACGACGAGGGCCACCACGAGCTTCGCCAGGGTGCCCAGCTTGCGGGCCACGCGCATGGGGCCTCCGTGCCCTCGACCACTGCTGACGTCCAGTCGATCAGAGAACACCCCGATCCACAACTGCCGTCACCCGGCCGTGACCTGCACCGACGACCGGACCGGGTCCGATCGCCGGTGCGGGGTCAGTCGGCCTCGTCGATCAGCCGGTCCCGCTGGGCGTCGACGTCGTAGTCGGCGGCCGGGAACCGCGGGGCCAGGTCGGTCATCGTCTCCAGCAGGAGGCGGCCGATGGCCCAGTTGCGGTACCACTTCCGGTCACTGGGGACGACGTACCAGGGGTTGGCCTCGGTGCTGGTGCGCTCGATCGCCGCCTCGTAGGCCTGCTCGTACTCCGGCCACAGCGCGCGCTCGTCGATGTCTCCGGGGTTGAACTTCCAGCGCTTGGTGGAGTCGTCCAGGCGGGCCAGCAGGCGCTGCTTCTGCTCCCAGCGGGAGATGTGCAGCATGCACTTGACCACCGTGACACCGGAGGCGGCCAGCTGGTCCTCGAACCGGACGATCTCCTTGTACCGGCGCTCGACGACCGCCGGGGTGGCCAGCGACCGGACCCGGCCGATCAGCACGTCCTCGTAGTGCGAGCGGTCGAAGACACCGACCATGCCCGGCGCCGGGACCGCGCGGCGCACCCGCCAGAGGAAGCCGTGCCGCAGCTCCTCCGGGGTGGGCTTCTTGAAGCTGGTGATCGACACGCCCTGCGGGTTCACCGCACCGACGACGTGCTCGATGACGCCGCCCTTGCCGCTGGTGTCCATGCCCTGCAGCACCAGCAGCACCCGGCGGCTCCCACCGCTGACGCCCTCGGCGTAGAGGCGCTCCTGCAGCGCCGCCAGCTCGGCGCCGTCGGCGGCCATCTGCTCCTTGGTCGCGTCCTTGTCCCCGGGCGCGTGCGGCTTGCCGCGCGGGTCGATGTCGGCCAGGGCCACGGGGGCGGACGGCGCACGCAGCGCGTCACGGAGGGAGTCGGCCATGGCCGGAGCCTAGTTTCCGCGGCCCGACCGTCGTCGAGTGCGGAGTGGTACCGGTCATCGGGCCGACGTGACCGGCCTGGCTCCGCACTCGACGGGCGGTTGCCTCAGGCGAGCAGCTCGGGCAGGTCGCCGCGGTGCAGCACCACCAGGCTGCTCACCGCGCGGGTCAGCGCCACGTAGAGGCGGTGCAGGCCACGGGGCTCGGCGGCGACGATCGCAGCCGGGTCGACGACGACGACGTGGTCGAACTCCAGGCCCTTCACCAGCGTCGCCGGCACGACGACCACCCGGCCCGGCTCGTCGCCGTCGTCGACCAGTGCGCCGACCTCGAGCCCCTCGGTCCGCAGGGCCGCGACCAGCTCAGGCACCGCAGCGTCGGCGCAGACCACCCCGACCGAGCCCTCCCCGACCTGTGCCACGACCCCGGCCACCGGCCCGGTCATCGACGTGACCGACCGCAGCTGCAGGGACCCGGGCTCGGAGCGGACCGCGGTGGCCGGCGCGAGCCCGGGCACCAGCGTCGGCAGCAGCCGGTTGGCGAACTCCAGCACCTCCGCGGGCACCCGGTAGCCACGGGTCAGCGGCCGGACGGCGGTGTCCGGGCGGCCCAGCGCGGTCAGCGTCTGCGTCCAGTCGGCCACCGACCACGGGCTGGTGGCCTGGGCCAGGTCGCCGAGCACGGTCAGCGAGCCGGCGGCCAGCCGTCGGGCGACCACCCGGCACTGCATGGGGGACAGGTCCTGCGCCTCGTCGACGACGACGTGCCCGTAGCCCGGCGTCCGCTCCAGCAGACCGGCGACCTCGTCGACGAGCACCGCGTCGGCCGGTGTCCAGCGGGTGGCCCGCACCGACCGGGCCGCCGGGCGCTGCAGCAGCACCTGCTCCTCCTCGCTCAGCAGACCGCGGGCGGCGCGGGCCAGCGCGGCCGGGTCGGTGAGCAGCTCGGCGACCACGGCCGCCGGGTCCAGGGCCGGCCAGTGCGCCTCGCAGAACGCCCGGGCCTCGGCCGACCGGGCGCAGGCCCGCGTCTCGGCATCGGTGGGGCTGCCGCCGGCCTCCTCCTTCTGCCGGCGGGCGTCCTCGGCCAGGGTCATGGCCAGCCGCTCCCGGCCGGCGCCGTAGCTGACCTCGGCCCGGCGCAGGTCGTCCACCAGGCGCTTGAGCCGCTCGACCGGGACCCGGTACCGCCGTCCCGACAGCGGGACCTGGACGGAGTCGACCGGCTTGACCACCCGGCGCCACACCGCCCGGTGCAGCACGTCGGCCAGCCGCGGGTCGCCCTTGAGGACGGCGACCGCGGGCTCGTCCTGCGCCCGCACCGGCACCCGGTCGGTCAGCGTGCCCACCGTGGCCTGGTCGACCTCCACCTCGCCCAGGGCGGGCAGCACCTGCTCGATGTAGCGCAGGAACGCCCGGTTGGGCCCGACGACGAGGACGCCGGTGCGGGCCAGCTGCTCGCCGTGCGTGTACAGCAGGTAGGCCGCGCGGTGCAGCCCGACGGCGGTCTTGCCGGTGCCCGGGGCGCCCTGCACGCAGACCGACTCGGACAGCGGGGCCCGGACGATGTCGTCCTGGTCGGGCTGGATGGTGGCCACGATGTCGCGCATCGGGCCCGACCGTGGCCGCTCGATCTCCTGCCGCAGCACGTCCGACGGGCCGTCGTCGACGGTGAGCGACTCGTCCTCGTAGGAGGTCAGCCGGCCGTCGGCGAAGCCGAACCGCCGGCGGCGGGTCAGGCCCTGCGGGTCCGCGGCGCTGGCCTGGTAGAACGGCCGGCTCATCGGCGCCCGCCAGTCGATGACCACGGGGTCCCCGGCGGCGTCCCGGACGTGCCGCCGACCGACGTGGAAGGTCTCCGCCGGGGTGTCGGTGCGGCCGAAGAACGGGGGTGCGTCCGGGTCGGCGGCCAGGGAGCGCAGCCGCTCCGCCCGGGCCGCGCCGAGCCGCTCCGAGGCCCAGGCGTCGACACCGGCGTCGGCGGTGGCGGCGGTGGCCACGTGCATCCGGGCCAGGCAGGTGGCGGCGTGCTCCAGGTGGGCGCGCTCGGCCTGGAGCACGGGGTCGGCGGTCTCGCTGGCGGGGTGGGGAGACACGGTCGGAGGACGTTACGCCCGGACCTGCCCCGGATCCAGCGGTTTCCCCGACGTCGCCCGCGGGGCACCACCGGGGGCATGACCGTCCCCACCACCATGCTCGCCGGCCGCCTCGACGTCGGCACCCACGAGTTCGCCGTCGTCGAGGTGCCCACGCCCACCGCCGGGCCCGGCGAGGTGCTGGTCCGGGTGCGTGCCGCCGGCGTGTGCCTGTCCGACGTGCACCTGGTCGAGGGCGAGCTGCGCCCGCTCCTCCTGGCCGGCGACACCGTGACCCTGGGCCACGAGGTCGCCGGCACCGTGGCGGTGCTGGGCGAGGGCGTGACCGGCTGGGTGCCGGAGCAGCGGGTGCTGCTGCAGGCCGGCGAGGACCGCGGCGGCGTCGTCTTCACCCGGGGCGTGGACTACGACGGCGGCTGGGCGCAGTACGCCGTCGCCCGGGCCGACACCCTGGTCGCCGTCCCCGACGACCTGCCGCTGGAGCAGGCCTGCATCGTGCCCGACGCCGTCTCCACCCCGTGGGCGGCGGTCACCGCCACCGCGGGGGTGCGCCCGGCGCAGCCGGTCGGGGTGTGGGGCGTCGGCGGACTCGGGGCGCACGGCGTGCAACTGCTCCGGCTGGTCGGCGCGGCGCCGATCGTCGCCGTCGACCCGGTGCCCGAGGCGCGGGAGCGGGCACTGGCCTTCGGCGCCGACGTCGCCCTGGACCCCGCCGACGACGACCTGGTCGCGCAGGTCCGGGCGGCCACCGGCGGGGTCGGGCTGGCGCACGCCTTCGACTTCGCCGGGGTCGCCGCCGTCCGGGAGCAGGCGGTGGCGTGCCTGGGCGTGGGCGGCGCGCTGACCCTCGTCGGGCTGACCAAGCAGCCGCTGACCCTGCGCGACGGCACCGCGTTCAGCTACTTCGGCCAGCGGGTGCAGGGCCACTACGGGTCCCGGCCCGAGCACGTCCAGGAGCTGGTCGACCTGGTCCGGCACCACCGCGTCGACTTCGCCCGGTCGGTGTCGGAGACGCTGCCGCTCACCGACGCGGCGGACGCGATCGAGCGGCTGACGCACAAGACCGGCAACCCGATCCGGATCGTCCTGCAGCCGTGACCGCCGCCGATGTGTGACGAGGCCGTTCCGCGAGCACCTAGGAGGGCATGAGCATCGACCCTGCCTCCCTCGTCGGCACCACCGCCACCGACCGGGACGGCGGTGTGCTGGGGACCGTCCGGGCGGTCTGGCTCGACGACGCCACCGGCCAGCCCACCTGGGTGGGGCTCGCCGACGGCGCGCACGCCGCGGCCGGTGACGACGAGCCGGTCACCGTGGTGCCGCTGGCCGACCACCGGTCGACCGCCGACGGCCTGCAGCTGGGCGTGGACCCCGCCCTGACCCGCGGGGCGCCTCGGCTGCGGGCCTCGCAGCGGCTGAGCCCGGAGGACGAGCTGCGGTTCCGGCAGCACTACGCACCCGAGCCCGCCGCACGCGGGCCCGCTGCACCCGGGTCCGATGCACCCGACGCCCTGCGGGGTCCGGGCACGGTGCGGTCCGAGGAGCGGCTGAGCGTCCGGTCCTCCACGGTGCCGTGGAGCCGGGCGGTCCTGCGGGTGGAGACGGTGACCGAGCAGGTCATGGTCCCGGTGACGGTGACCCGGCAGCGCGCCCGCGTCGAGCACCTCCCGTCGACCCCGGTGTCCGCCGCGGGCGGCACGATCCCGCCGGGGACCGAGGGCCAGGCCACCGACTGGGTGACCCTGTGGGGCGAGCAGCCGGTCGTCGGCGTCGAGCGTGTCCCGCTCGAGCGGGTGCGGCTGCGCACCGACTGGGTGACCCGCGAGGACACCGTGCGCGGGCAGCTGGCGCACGAGGAGATCGCCGTCGACGTCACCGACGGGCCGCGGTGAGGGCTGCTGCCACGGCAGGTGAACAGTGCACCAACGGGGGCGCGCGTCCCGGGGTGCGGCCATAGCGTCGGGGCATGGAGATCGCACTGATCGGCGTCACCGTGCTGGTGACGGGCCTGGTGGTCCGGGGGCTGCGGCGCCGTCGGGACGGCTGGTACGACCAGGACGGGGCGACCGCCCGGAGCGCGGACCCCGCCGCCCCCGCCGACGCCCGCGGTGCCGTCAACCGGCACAGCTGGATGCTCGGGGGCGGGGGCTCCGGCGGCTGAGCCCTACCTCGCGTAGGGGAAGAAGCCCCGACCGGTCTTCCGGCCGAGCAGGCCGGCGTCGACCATGCGCAGCAGCAGCGGCGGCGGCGCGAACAGCGGCTCCTTGAACTCCTCGTACATCGACTGCGCGACGGCGGCCGTGGTGTCCAGGCCGATCAGGTCGGCCAGCGCGAGTGGGCCCTGCGGGTGGGCGCAGCCCTGCACCATGCCGGCGTCGATGTCCTCGGCCGAGGCGAACCCGGACTCCATCATCCGGATCGCGGACAGCACGTAGGGGATCAGCAGGGCGTTGACGATGAACCCGGCGCGGTCCTTGGACCGGATCGTGGTCTTGCCCAGCTGGTCCTCGGCGAAGGTCGTCACCGTCGCCAGCGTCTCGTCGCTGGTCAGCAGGCTGGCGACGATCTCCACCAGCGGCAGCACCGGCGCGGGGTTGAAGAAGTGCACCCCGACGACCTTGTCCGGGCGCTTGGTGACGCTGGCCATCTTCACCAGCGGGATGGAGGACGTGTTCGAGGCCAGCAGCGCGTCCGGCGGCAGGATGTCGTCGAGCTTGCGGAACAGGTCCAGCTTCAGCGACTCGATCTCCGGTGCGGCCTCGATGACCAGCTCGGACTGCGCGGTGGCCTCCAGCTCCGTGGCGACGTCGACCCGGGCGAACGCGGCGTCCGCGTCGGACTGGGTGATCCGCCCCGAGGTGGCCGCACGCTGCAGCGACTTCTCCAGCCGCGCGCGGAACCGCTCGACACCCGCCGGGTCGGCCTCCACCACGACGACGTCGCACCCGGCCCGGGCGCTGACCTCGGCGATGCCGGCCCCCATCGTCCCGCCACCGATGACCGCGATCCGCTGCACTGTGCCTCCTGCTCGACGTGTGCCGCCCACGGTGCCACGCCCCGCGAACCTGCGTGCACCGGACCTGGTGGCGTCGTAGGGTGCTCGGCGGCCGTCCACGGTGGACGGCGACGTGCGTGCGGGCGGGTCCCGCGAGGAGCGAGGTGGCCGCGATGGCCTCCACGACCTCGAGCCGGACCCGCGCCCGGCGCCGCTGACCGCACCACCGACGACTCCCGCGGGAGCCGGTGCGACCGCGTGCCCGGAGCGGGGCGGCGACCACCCACCCCCCTCCTCCCGCACCGGAGTCAGCTGCGCACCCCCTCACCGAGGAGCAGCCTCCCGCTCGGCCCCCTCGTAGGGGCCCGCCGCGAGCGTGCGAGCGGTGGGGGACGAGGGGGTCCTTCTCCTGCTGGGCTGGTCGGACCGCAAGGCCCCCTGCTCGCCTACGTCGTCCTCGAGCTGGACGGCGTCCCGACCGGCGTCCGGTTCCGCACCCCGACCGCCGAGCGCGGCCGGACCCGCCGCGGCGCGATGTGCACGTGGTGCCAGGACGTGCGCACCACCGAGGCCGTGCTGGTGGCGGCCCGCCGGGGCGGGGCGTCGGGCAAGGCCGGGAACACCGTCGGCACGCTGGTCTGCGAGCAGTTCGTCTGCTCGGCGCACGCCCGCTGGACACCGCCGCGGCGGGACCCCGACCCGGCGACGGTGGCCGCCGACCTGATCGGCGTGGCCGAACGGGTGGCCGGGCTGCGCGAGCGGTCGGCGGCGTTCGTCCGGCTGGTGGCCGCCACCGCCTCAGGCGTTGCGTGGACGTCCAAGCATCCGGCGCGTAGGTTGCTTGGACGTCCACGTATCCAGCGCCGGAGGACCCCCTCGTGACCGATCTGCACGTGCCCCAGAACCCCGTCCGGTTCGTCACCGCCGCGAGCCTGTTCGACGGGCACGACGCCGCGATCAACGTCATGCGCCGGCTGCTGCAGAGCCAGGGCGCCGAGGTCGTCCACCTCGGCCACGACCGCAGCGTGGCCACCGTCGTCCGGGCGGCGCTGGAGGAGGACGCGCAGGGCATCGCGCTGAGCTCTTACCAGGGCGGGCACGTGGAGTACTTCAGCTACCTCCGCGAGGAGCTCGAGCGGCACGGCGCCGGCCACGTGCAGGTCTTCGGCGGGGGCGGCGGCGTGATCGTGCCCGAGGAGATCGCCCTGCTGCGCTCGCGCGGCGTGCGGATCTTCGCCCCGGAGGACGGCCAGAAGCTCGGCCTGCCCGGGATGATCAACACCCTCATCGAGGCCTGCGACGTCGACCTGGCCGCCGAGGGCCCCGACGTCGAGGCACTGCTCACCGGCGACCCGGCCGCCCTCGCCCGGGCGATCACCGTGCTGGAGGCCGGCCGCTCCCCCGAGCTCGCGCAGCGGCTGGCCACCGAGGCCGCGCAGCGGCACGTCCCGGTGCTGGGCATCACCGGCACAGGCGGGTCGGGCAAGTCCTCGCTCACCGACGAGCTGCTCCGCCGGCTGCGGCTGGACCAGGAGGACAAGCTGCGGATCGCCGTCCTCGCCGTGGACCCCTCCCGCCGGCGCGGGGGCGGCGCGCTGCTCGGCGACCGGATCCGGATGAACGCGCTGGAGACCGGCGACCGGGGCTCGACGTTCTTCCGCTCGCTGGCCACCCGGACCGCCGGGGCACAGGTGCCCGAGCACCTGGACCACGTGATCGACGCGGTGAAGGCGGCCGGCTACGACCTGGTCGTGGTGGAGACCCCGGGCATCGGCCAGGGCGACGCGGCGATCCTGCCCTACAGCGACGTCAGCCTGTACGTGATGACGCCGGAGTTCGGCGCCGCGTCCCAGCTGGAGAAGATCGACATGCTCGACTTCGCCGACGTCGTGGCGATCAACAAGTTCGAGCGCCGCGGCGCCGAGGACGCCCGCCGCGACGTCGCCCGGCAGATGGTCCGCAACCGGGAGGCCTTCGGCCAGAGCTGGGAGACCATGCCGGTCTTCGGCACCAGCGCCGCCCGGTTCAACGACGACGGCGTCACCGCGCTCTTCCAGGAGCTGAAGACGCTGCTGGGCGGCAAGGGGCTGGCGCTGGGCTCGGGTGTCCTGCCCCGGGTCGAGGTGCGGGCGTCGTCCGGGCTGACCAGCGTCGTCCCGACCTCCCGGGCGCGGTACCTGGCCGACGTCGCCGACACCGTGCGCGGCTACCACCGCACCACCGCCGAGCAGGCAGCGCTGGCCCGGGACCGGCAGCACCTCGGCACCGCCGCCGGCCTGCTGGACGGGGACGCCGCGGACGCCGCGCGGGCGAAGGCGGACTCGATCGACCTGTTGCCGGCGGTCGGCCACCTGCTCGAGGAGTGGCCGCAGCTGGTCGAGGACTACTCCGGCGACGAGTACACCTACACCGTCCGCGGCAAGGAGATCGCCGTCCCGCTGACCAGGGAGACGCTGTCGGGCAACCACGTCCGCCGGGTCTCGCTGCCGCGCACCGAGGACCACGGCCAGCTCGTCGGCTGGCTGCGCTCGGAGAACGTGCCCGGCCGCTTCCCCTACACCGCGGGCACCTTCCCGTTCAAGCGGCAGGGCGAGGCCCCGGCGCGGATGTTCGCCGGCGAGGGCGACGCGTTCCGGACCAACCGGCGCTTCCAGCTGCTGTCCGAGGGCCAGCCGGCAACCCGGCTGTCCACTGCGTTCGACTCGGTGACCCTCTACGGCCGGGACCCCGACCCGCGCCCGGACGTCTACGGCAAGGTCGGCACCTCCGGTGTCTCGATCGCCACCGTCGACGACATGAAGGTGCTCTACGGCGGGTTCGACCTCTGCTCGCCGACCACGTCGGTCTCCATGACGATCAACGGTCCCGCACCGGCGATCCTCGCGATGTTCCTGAACACCGCGATCGACCAGCGGCTGGCCGAGCACCCCGACGAGGACCCCGACGAGGTGCGCGCCTGGGTGCTGGCCAACGTCCGCGGCACCGTGCAGGCCGACATCCTCAAGGAGGACCAGGGCCAGAACACCTGCATCTTCTCCACGGAGTTCGCGCTGCGCTGCATGGCCGACATCCAGGAGTGGTTCATCGACCACCAGGTGCGGAACTTCTACTCGGTCTCGATCTCCGGCTACCACATCGCCGAGGCCGGGGCGAACCCCATCAGCCAGCTCGCGTTCACGCTGTCCAACGGGTTCACCTACGTCGAGGCCTACCTGGCCCGCGGCATGTCGATCGACGACTTCGCACCCAACCTGAGCTTCTTCTTCTCCAACGGGATGGACGCCGAGTACACCGTCATCGGCCGGGTGGCCCGCCGGATCTGGGCCGTCGCGATGAAGGAGCGGTACGGCGCGAACGCCCGGGCCCAGCAGCTGAAGTACCACGTGCAGACGTCGGGCCGGTCCCTGCACGCGCAGGAGATGGACTTCAACGACATCCGGACGTCGCTGCAGGCGCTGTGCGCGATCTACGACAACGCCAACTCACTGCACACCAACGCCTACGACGAGGCCGTCACCACGCCCTCGGCGCACTCGGTGCGCCGGGCGCTGGCGATCCAGATGATCATCGACCAGGAGTGGGGCCTGGCGATGAACGAGAACCCGCTGCAGGGCTCCTTCGTCGTCGACGAGCTGACCGACCTGGTCGAGGAGGCCGTGCTGGCCGAGTTCGACCGGATCGCCGAGCGCGGCGGCGTGCTGGGCGCCATGGAGACCGGCTACCAGCGCGGCAAGATCCAGGACGAGTCGATGCTCTACGAGCACCGCAAGCACGACGGCTCGCTGCCGATCGTCGGGGTGAACACCTTCCTGGACCCGCACGCCGGCGAGGAGGCACCGGCCACCGTCGAGCTCGCCCGCGGCACCGAGTCGGAGAAGCAGTCGCAGCTGGACCGGCTGGCCGACTTCCACGCCCGGCACGCCGCCGAGGCACCGGCCGCCCTCGCCGCGCTGCAGGAGGCGGCCCTGCACGGCGGCAACGTCTTCGAGGCGCTGATGACCGCGGTCCGCAGCTGCTCGCTCGGCCAGATCAGCGAGGCCTTCTTCGAGGTCGGCGGCCAGTACCGGCGCAACGTCTGATGGATCCCATCGAGGAGGCCGGGCGGCAGTGGCGGGAGCGGGGGTGGGGCGACGCCGCGGACGGGATGCTCGCGGTCACCTCGATCATGCGGGCGCAGGCGATCGTGCTGGCCCGGGTGGACGCCGTCCTGCGCCCGCTCGGGCTGACCTTCGCCCGCTACGAGCTGCTACAGCTGCTGTCGTTCACCCGTGAGGGGTCGCTGCCGATGACCCGGGCCGGTGCGCTGCTGCAGGTGCACCCGGCGTCGGTCACCAACGCGGTGCAGCGGCTGGAGGTGGCCGAGCTGGTCACCCGGCGTCCCTCGCCGTCCGACGGCCGGGTGGTGGTCGTCTCGATCACCGACGAGGGACGGCGGGTGGCGGCCAAGGCCACCGACTCCCTGAACAGCGAGGTGTTCACCCGCCCCGGCCTGCCGCCGGACCGGGTGCGCGACCTGGTCGACGTCCTCCGCGAGCTGCGCGCCGACGCCGGCGACCTGGGGTGATCGACGACCTCGGCACCCCGGTGCCGCTCCCCCGGTCGCCGCGGCGGGTCGTCTCGCTGGTGCCCTCGCTGACCGAGGCGCTCGCGGTGACCGTGCCCGAGCGGCTGGTCGGGGCCACCGACTGGTGCACCCACCCCGCCGGGCTCGACGTCGCCCGGGTGCGCGGCACCAAGAACCCCGACCGAGCAACGATCGCGGCCCTGACCCCGGACCTGGTGGTGGCCAACCAGGAGGAGAACCGGCAGCTCGACGTGGAGCGGTTGCGCTCCGCGGGCATCCCGGTGTGGGTCACCCGGATCGAGACCCTGGACCAGGCGCTGACCTCGATGGGCCGGCTGTTCGACGAGGCGCTCGACGTCGGGACGCCGGACTGGCTGGCCGCCGCCACGCAGGCGTGGGCCGAGCCGGCACCCCCGGGACCGCGGGTCGCCGTCCCGGTCTGGCGGGACCCGTGGATGTGGGTCGGTGCGCGCACCTTCACCGGCGACCTGCTCGCCCGGCTGGGGTGCACCAACGCGGTCACCGCGGAGCGCTACCCGAAGCTCGAGCCGGAGGCCGTCGACGCCGACCTCGTGCTGCTGCCCGACGAGCCCTACCTCTTCACCGCCGACGACGGGCCCGAGGCCTTCCCCGGCACCCCGACCGCGCTGGTCAGCGGGCGCCAGCTCACCTGGTACGGCCCCTCGCTGGCCACCGCCCGCGCCGACCTGACCGCCGCCCTGCAGAGAGGGACCCGATGAGCTCCACCACGACCGACCCCGTCCTGCCGCCGCCCGTGCTGCACGAGGTCGCGGACGGCGTCTTCGCCTACGTGCAGCCCGACGGCACCTGGTGGGTCAACAACACCGGTCTGCTGGTCGGCCGCCGCGGCGCCGCGATCGTGGACACCTGCTCCACCGAGAAGCGCACCCGCGCGTTCCGGGACACCATCGCCACGGTCACCGACCAGCCGGTGCGCACCCTGGTGAACACCCACCACCACGGCGACCACACGCACGGCAACTGGCTGTTCGGCGGGGCCACCGTGGTCGGCCACGAGGGCACCCGCGAGGGCGTCATCGCCGCCGGCGTCCCCCGCGACCAGCCGTTCTGGACGCCGTTCGACATCGGCGAGGTCGTGCTCGAGCCACCCTTCCTGACCTACACCGACGGCGTGACCCTCTGGGTCGACGACCGCCGGGTCGAGGTCACCCACGTCGGCACCCCGGCGCACACCACCAACGACTCGGTCGTGTGGCTGCCCGAGCAGCGGACGCTGTTCGCCGGCGACCTGCTCTTCGCCGGCGGCACCCCGTTCCTGGTCATGGGCTCGCTGGCCGGGGCGATCGAGGTGCTCGAGCAGGTGGTCGCCCCGCTGGGCGCGGAGACCATCGTGCCCGGCCACGGTCCGGTGGCCGGCCCCGAGCTGGTGGACCAGATCCTGGGCTACCTGCACTGGCTGGACGGCGTCGCCCGCGACTCGCACGCCGCCGGGGTCCCGCCCCTGGAGGCCGCGCGCAGCGTCGACCTGGGGCAGTACGCCGACTGGAGCGACGCCGAGCGGATCGTGGGCAACCTGCACCGGGCGCACGCCGAGCTGTCCGGCGGCGAGCGGGGCTGCCGCATCGACGTCCCCGCCGCACTGGCCGACATGGTCACCTACAACGGTGGTCGACGGCTCACCTGCATCGCCTGACCCGCGATACAGTCAGAACTGACCGTCCAGCGTCGGCACCGCCGCCGGCGCCCAGCGAGAGGAGTCGCCTGATGCGCGACGCAGTCATCGTCGAGGCCGTGCGCACGCCCGTGGGCAAGCGCAACGGCGGCCTGTCCGGCGTCCACCCCGCCGACCTGTCGGCCCACGTGCTGGCCTCCCTGGCCGCCCGGTCCGGGCTCGACCCGGTGCTGGTCGACGACGTCGTCTGGGGCTGCGTCTCGCAGTCGGGTGAGCAGACCTTCGACATCGCCCGCACCGCCGTGCTCGCCGCGGGCTGGCCGGAGTCGGTGCCCGGCACCACGGTCGACCGGCAGTGCGGGTCGTCCCAGCAGGCCGTGCACTTCGCCGCCGCCGGGCTGGTCGCCGGCCACTACGACGTCGTGGTCGCCGGCGGCATCGAGTCGATGTCCCGGGTGCCCATGGGCTCTTCGCGGGGCGACCAGGACCCGATGGGCCCGCAGTTCATGGCCCGCTACGGCGGCGTGAGCCCCAACCAGGGCATCGGCGCGGAGATGATCGCCTCCCGTTGGGGGCTGTCCCGCACCCAGCTCGACGAGTTCGCCCTCCGCTCCCACGAGCGGGCCGCCACCGCGCAGGACGAGGGCCGCTTCGACGCCCAGATCGCGCCGGTGGACGCCCCCGAGGGCAAGGTCTCTCGCGACGAGGGCATCCGCCGCGGCGGCAGCGTCGAGGCCCTGGCCGGGCTGAAGACCCCGTTCCAGGCCGACGGCGTGGTCTCCGCCGGCAACGCCAGCCAGATCTCCGACGGCTCGGCCGCGCTGCTCATGATGACCAGCGAGAAGGCCGCCGAGCTGGGCATGACCCCGATCGTCCGGGTGCACAGCGTGGCGCTGGCCGCCGACGACCCGGTCATCATGCTCACCGCGCCCATCCCGGCGACCAAGAAGGTGCTGCAGCGCTCGGGCCTGCGGCTGGACGAGATCGGCGTCTTCGAGGTCAACGAGGCCTTCGCCTCGGTGCCGCTGGCCTGGCTGGCCGACATCGGCGGCGACGAGAAGGTGCTCAACCCCGTCGGCGGCGCGATCGCCCTGGGCCACCCGCTCGGCGCCTCGGGCGCCCGGATCATGACCACGATGGTCCACCACATGCGGGACAACGGGATCCGCTACGGCCTGCAGACCATGTGCGAGGGCGGCGGCCAGGCCAACGCCACCATCCTCGAGCTCCTCTGACCCTCGGCGTGGATCAGCTCAGCTGATCCGACTCCGTCCTGGCTCACCGACGCCGGTGAGCCAGGACGGACACCGCTGGACCCAGCTGATCACCGCCCCACCCAGCGGGCGAGGTCGGCGGTGAGCTCGTCGGCCTGGGCCAGCGCCTTGTCCAGCCACCAGAAGCCGTGGACGGCGCCCGGGTACTCCACCAGCTCCACCGGCACGCCCGCCCCGCCCAGCCGCGCCGCGTAGGCCCGGCCCTCGTCGCGCAGCGGGTCCAGCTCGGCCACCACCACCGTCGTCGGCGGCAGCCCGGCCAGGTCCTCGGCCAGCAGCGGCGCCGCTGCCGGGTCGCCGTCCGGGGCGTACAGGCCCCAGAACCAGTCCAGCTCGCGGCGGGTCATGAGCGGCCCGTCGGCCTGCGCCAGCATGGACGGGGTGTCCGTGGGCGGGGCCAGGGTCGGGTAGACCAGCACCTGCCGGTCGGGCAGCTGCTCCCCGGCATCGCGCAGCGCCGTGGACACGGCCGCGACCAGCGCACCGCCGGCCGAGTCGCCGAGCAGCACCAGCCGCTGCCCCAGCCCGCGCGCCCACTGCACGGCGGCCAGGCAGTCCTGCACCGGCCCCGGGAACGGGGACTCCGGGGCGAGCCGGTAGTCGACCGCGACGACGGTGGCGCCCGACGCGGCGGCCAGCGCCCGGCACGGCCGGTCGGCCACCGCGAGGTCGCCGAGCACGAACCCGCCGCCGTGCAGGTAGACCAGCACGGTGCCCGTCGAGCCCGGGTACACCCGGACCGGGAAGCCGAGGTCGACGTCGTGGGTCCCGGCGACCTCGGCGACGGGCTTCTGCAGCCGCACCGCACCGCGCACCTGCTCCCGCGCCGCGGCCACGCCGACCCGGTCGTAGGTCTGCAGACCGGCCCGGGCGAACGTCGCCACCAGCGCCTGGACGTCGGGCCGCAGCCGCACCTGCTGCCGCAGCACGTTCTTCTGCACCTTGCCGGTCGGGGTCCGCGGCAGGTCCTCGACCAGCACGAGCGACTCGGGGTACTTCTGCCGGGCGATGCCCAACCCGTCCAGGAACGCGGTGAGCGAGGCCAGCGTGACCGTCGCGCCGGGCCGGGGGACGACGACGGCGCAGCCCCGCTCGGTGAGCACCGGGTCGGGGACGGCGACCACCGCCACGTCGGCGACGTCGGGGTGCTGGTAGAGGTGGTCCTCGACCTCCTTGGCGCTGATGTTCTCCCCGCCGCGCAGGATGAGGTCCTTGCTCCGCCCGGTGACGGTGAGGAAGCCGGCAGCGTCGACCCGGCCCAGGTCGCCGGTGGCGAACCAGCCGTCGCCGTCGACCACCTGCCGGTCCAGGCCGTGGTAGCCCAGGAACATCTCCGGCGCCCGGGCACGCAGGTGGCCGACCGTGCCGGGGGGCACCTCGCGCTCCTCGTCGTCGACCACCCGCAGCTCGCCGAGGCCGACCACCCGGCCGTCGGTGTCGGCGCGCAGGTCGGCGGGGTCGGCGGCGTGCCCGGCGGTGACCGTGGGGATCTCGGTGGAGCCGTACACCCGCACCACCGTGCAGCCCAGCTCCCGGGCCGCCTCGCGCACCAGCTCGGGCGGGACGTCGGCGCCGCCGCAGCCGAACACCCGCAGGGTCGAGGACGCCGGCCGGGCCGGGGAGTGGGTGAGCCCGTGCAGGAACGGGGTGGCGGCGACGGTGACCGTGCAGCCCTCGGCGGCGATCAGCTCCCAGCCGCGCTCGGGGGACCAGACGTCGCAGAACACCACCGCGGTGCCCAGCAGCGAGGCGAGGTGGAAGCCGTAGAGCACCCCGGTGACGTGGGCGACCGGCGAGGCGGACAGCACGACGTCGTCCGGGCCGAGCTGCAGGTGCTCGACCATGCTGCGGTCCTCGTGGCCGAGGGTGTCGTGGCTGTGCACCGCGCCCTTGGGGTCGCTCTCGGTGCCCGAGGTGTAGAGCAGGCAGACCGGGTCGCCGCTGGTCCGGCCGGGCTCGGCGTGCCCGCCCTCGGCGGTGCCCAGCAGATCGGCGAACCCGCCGCCCCGCGCGACCACGACGTGCTCGAGGACCGGGCAGTCCGGGCGCAGCCGGTCGGCCAGCGCCGCGTGGTCGTACCCGCGGAACACCCCGGGGACGACGAGCACCCGCGCCCCGCCCGCCTGCAGCGCGAAGCGCATCTCGGCGTCCCGCAGGATCGGCATCAGCGGGTTGCTCACCGCACCCAGCCGGATCGTGGCCAGGTGCACGACCAGCGCCTCCCACCAGTTGGGCAGCTGCTGGGCGACGACGTCCCCGGGCCCGATCCCCAGGCGCCGCAGCCCGGCGGTGCAGCGCACCACGCGGTCGGCCAGCTCGGCGTAGCTCAACCGGACGTCGCCGTCGACGACCGCGAGCCGGGTGGGGTCGGCGGCGGCCACCCAGGCGTCGAGCAGCGTGCCGTCCCAGGCGCCGGCAGCCGTCCACCGCTCCCGCACGGCGTCCGGCGAGCGCGGGAACGCGCTCACGAGGTCAGCAGCGTGTGCCGGGCCCGCTCGGCGAGCAGGAACTTGCGCGGGCGGCCCGACGGCGTGAGCGGGACGTCGGCGGCGGCGACGGCCAGCACGTGCCGGGGCACCTTGAACCGGGCCAGCTGCGGCGCGGCCCAGGCCAGCACCTCGGCGGCATCCAGCTCGGCACCGGGCTCGAGCACCACCCAGGCGACCCCGACCTCGCCCATCCGCTCGTCGGGCAGCGGGACGACGTGGGCCTGCGCGATCGCGGGGTGGCCGAGGAGCACGACCTCGACGTCGCCGGGCACCACCTGCTCGCCCCCGCAGCGGTAGCAGTCCTTGACCCGGCCGGCCAGCCGCAGCCAGCCCTCGTCGTCCACCGAGCCCAGGTCACCGGTGCGCAGCCAGCCGTCGGCGGTGAAGGTCGCGGCGTCGGCCCCGGGGTTCTCGAAGTACCCGTCGACCACCCCGGGCCCGCGGGCCAGCAGCTCGCCGACCGCGCCGGGCTCCAACGCCTCGCCGGTCACCGGGTCGGCGGTCCGGTAGACGACCAGCCGCCGGTCCAGCGCGGGGTCACCGGCGACCCCGGCGTCGCGCACCCGGCCGTTGGTCGTCCGGCGCTTCTCGGGGCCGTCCTCGGGGCGGGTGCAGGTCGTCGAGGCCGTCGTCTCGCTCTGCCCGTAGCCGGTGACCACCTCCACGCCGCCGAACGCCTCGTCGATCGCGTCCCAGATGCCCGGCGGGGAGACCCCACCGGAGGTGAACAGGTGCGTGAGGGAGGACAGGTCGTGCTCGCGGGCGCGCAGCTCGACCAGCACGGCCAGGGTCATCGTCGGGATGAGGAGCGCGTCGGTGCAGCGGTGCTCGGCGACCGCGGCCAGCGTCGCGGCCGGGTCGAAGGCCAGTTGCGGCACGATCGCCCCGCCGACGAACGGCACGGTCAGCAGACCCTCGACGAAGCCGTACACGTGGTACATCGGCAGCGAGAACGTCACGCGGTGGCCGTCGGCGAACGCCCGGCCGAGCACGCTGGAGTACGCCGCCCGCAGCAGCATGTCGTGGGTGAGCGGCACGCCCTTGGGCTCGCCGGTCGTGCCGGAGGTGAACAGCAGGACGGCGGGGGCGTGCGGGTCGGCGGGCGCGTCCTCGGCCGGTGGGCGGTCGGCGAGGGCGGCCACCGTCGTCGTCCCCGGGCGGGGGTCGGCCTGACCCGTCTCGTACACCACCACCGACCGCAGCTCCGGCAGCGCAGCGCCGCCGCCGTCGGTGGCCCACCCCGGGGCCACCTCGTCCAGCATCGCCAGGTGGTCCGTGCCGCGGAAGTGGTCCATGACCACCAGGGCGACGGCGTGCGACCGGCGCAGGATGAAGCCCAGCTCCGCCGCCCGGACCAGGAAGTTGACCGGCACCATGGTCGCCCCGAGCCGGCTCAGCGCGTAGGTGACGACCGGGAACTCGGCGACGTTGGCCAGCACCACGGCCACGTGGTCCCCGGGCCGCACCCCCAGGTCGTGCAGGCCGGCGGCCAGCCGACGGGAGCGGTCGGCGACCTCGGCGTAGGTCCACCGCACCCGGTCGGTGCGCACGAGGTCCCGGTCGGCGAACTCGGTGCACGCGTGGTCCAGCGCGCCGGCCAGGGTGCGCGGCGTCCAGACCGGGAACCGCTCCTCCAGCAGGGCCCGGCGCGCGGCCGGGGGGACCGGGTGGGCGGTCACCGGGCGGACCCGGAGAGCACGAACCCGTCGTAGTCGTCGGCGACCACGCGTTCCAGGATCCGCTTGTAGCCGCGGACCCCGCCCACGTAAGGGGTGAAGACCCGCGGCTTGCCCGGGACGTCGTCGCCCATGTAGTAGCTGCGGGCCTGCGGGTAGAGCGTGGCCTCGGCCCGTTCGTTGACGTGAGCCACCCAGCCGGCCTCGGCCTCGGCGGTCACCTCGACGACGGCGGCGCCCCGGGCACCGGCGGCGTCGAGCAGGTCGGCGATCCAGTCCACGTGCTGCTCGATGCTCAGCAGCACGTTGCTCAGCAGCGACGGGCTGCCCGGGCCGGCGACCACGAACAGGTTGGGGAACCCGGCCACCTGCAGGCCCAGGTAGGTGCGCGGCCCGGCGTCCCACGCCTCGCGCAGCGTCTGCCCGTCCCGGCCGACGATCTCGGGCTTGAGCAGGGCGCCGGTCATCGCGTCGAACCCGGTCGCGAAGACGACGACGTCGAGCTCGACCTCCCGCTCGGTGGTCCGCAGCCCGTGCTCGGTGAACCCGGTGATCGGGGTGTCCCGGACGTCGACCAGCTCGACGTCGTCCCGGTTGAAGGCCTCGAAGTACCCGGAGTCGACCGGCGGCCGCTTGGCACCGAAGGGGTAGCCCTCGGGGAGCAGGTGCGGCAGCAGCTCGGGCTTGGTCACCTTCGCGGCGATCTGCTCCCGGACGTAGTCGGCGACGGTGTCGTTGGCCGCGCCGTCGAGCATCAGGTCCCGGTAGGCCAGCAGGAAGCCGAAGCCCGTGGTCGGCCACTGCTCGTCGTAGTGCCGGCGGCGCTCCGCCGGGTCGACCTCGAGCGCCGACTCGCGGCTGACCGGGAAGCTCAGCCCGGTCGGGGAGTTGCGGGCGGCTTCCCGGCGCTCGCGGTAGACCGCCTTGACCGCGGCGTCCTCGGCGTCGTCGACCGGGGCGTTGTTCGCCGGGATGGAGAAGTTCGGCGTGCGCTGGAAGACGGTGAGGTGGGCGGCCTGCTCGGCGACGACGGGCACCAGCTGGGTGCCCGAGGAGCCGGTGCCGATGACGCCGACCCGCTTGCCGGTGAGGTCGATGCCCTCACGGGGCCATCGGGCGGTGTGCAGCACGGTGCCGGCGTAGTCGGCCTGGCCGGGGAGCTCGGGGTCCTTGGGGATGCTCAGCTGGCCGGTCGCCATCACCACGAACCGGGCCCGCCAGGTCGCACCGGTGTCGGTCTCGACGTCCCAGCCGCCGTCCCGGAAGACCATCCGGGTGACCCGGGTGCGCAGGTGCACGTCGCGGGCCAGGTCGAAGCGCTCCACCACGTGGTCGACGTAGCGCAGGATCTCCGGCTGGGTGGCGTACCGCTCGGTCCAGCGCCACTCCTGCTCGAGGTCGGGGTCGAAGCCGTAGGAGTAGTCGTGGCTGCGCACGTCGCAGCGGGCTCCGGGATACCGGTTCCAGTGCCACACGCCGCCGATGCCGTCACCGGCCTCCAGGACGGCGACCGCACGGCCCCGTTCGCGCAGCGTGTGCAGCGCCCGCAGGCCGGCGAACCCGGCTCCCACCACCACGACGTCGACGTCGGTCATGCCTCCACTGTGGCTGTGGACACAGGCGCTGTCAACGCATACGTTGACAGCGCTTCGTCGACGAGGACAGAGGAGACCGCCATGGGCCGCAGGGTGCCGAACCCGGAGATGCTGACCTACGAGAAGGAGGGCCGGATCGCCACGATGACGCTGAACCGGCCCGAGCGCGGCAACGCGCTGTGCCGGCAGCTCCGCGACGAGATGGACGACGTCCTCGACGACCTGGACGCCGACGACGACACCCGGGTGCTCATCGTGGCCAGCAACGGGAAGAACTTCTGCACGGGCTACGACCTGTCCGAGTGGGGCTACCTCTGGGGCACCGGTGAGCCGTCCCGCCCCGAGGACAGCCGCCCGCACCGGCGGGCACCGATCTTCAGCCGCCGCGAGTTCCACGAGTCCCGCGAGCGCTGGATGCGGCTGTGGCGCATCCGCCAGGCCACCATCGGCGTCGTGCGCGGGGCCTGCGTGGCCGGCGGGCTGGACCTGGCCGGCGTGCTGGACGTCGTGTTCGCCGCCGACGACGCGACCTTCGGCCAGCCCGAGGCGCGGTCGATGGGCGAGATCCACACCTTCGGCATGTGGCCGGTGCACCTCGGCATGCGCAAGACCAAGGAGTGGCTGTTCACCGGCGACTCGATGACCGGCACCGAGGCCGAGCAGTACGGCCTGGTCAACAAGGCGGTGCCCGCCGACGAGGTGATGGCGGTGGCCCGCACCTACGCCGAGCGGATCAGCCACGTGCCGCTGGAGATGCTCTACAGCCACAAGGAGGCCACCAACCGCTGGTGGGACGCGATGGGCATCGCCTCGGCGATCGCCGCGGCCAACGACGCCGACGCCATGGCGATCGCGGGCCCCGCGATGGCCGACTTCGAGCGGATCCAGCGGGCCGACGGTGTGCGGGCCGCGGTGGAGGACCGGGACGAGCCGTTCAGCCACCACCGCACCTACTGGGAGGCCTACCAGGCCGGTCGGGCCGCGGAGCGCGCCGAGCGCGGGTGACCGGGGCGGCCCGGCACGGCCGCTGCGGGGTTCAGCGCCGGGTGCGCGACCGCAGCAGGCCGTGCCGGTCGCTGACCACGACCCCGCCGGAGACCACGCCGTCGACGACCCGCACCAGACCCGCCAGCCCGAGCCGGACCGGTCCGTCCGCGGCCGGGAGGTCATCGGACCCGAGGAACTCGCCGGTCTGGGTGGCCGCGAAGGCGACGGTCGGGCCGACGGAGAACAGCTGGGCCACCTCCACGCCCCGGGGCCGGACCAGCGCGGCGGTCAGCCCGTCGTCCCAGGTCACGTCGTCGAACCCGGGCTGCGCGGAGCCCAGCCAGGCCCGGACGATGTCCTCCGCGGCCGGGTCGGGCACCCCGGGCACCGTGGTCCACGGCGCCACCGCCGGCGGGCCGACGGTGTCGGGCACGCCGTCGGCCAGCTGCCGGCGGCGGGCGGCGTAGTCCTCCTGGGTCCAGTTCTCGGCGAGCCGGTCGCCGTCCCGGGCGAAGAGCGCGACGCCGGTCCAGGCCGCAGCCCGCAGGTCGTGCCGGACCGAGGCGCCGTGCTCGGTGAAGTGCAGCGCCAGCCGGTCCTCGGTGAGCGCGAGGGCGTGCACGGTCAGCTGGAGCCCCGGGAACTGCTCGAGCTGGCCGAGGGTGGCCGGCACGTAGGCGTCCAGCCCGGTGAGCTCGACGTCGCCGATGTGCACCCGGTAGCCCGGCACCATGATGTCCGGCGGGACGGCGGGATCGGCCCGGTCCAGCCAGTCGACGGTGAACCGCTGCGCGAGGCGGGCCAGCGGGTGCATCAGTGCACCCGCCGGTCGGTGCCGGCCCAGAACGGCTCGCGGAGCACCTTCTTGAGCACCTTGCCCGAGGCGTTGCGCGGCAGCTCGTCGGCGAAGTCGACGCTGGTCGGGCACTTGTAGTGAGCCAGCCGGTCGCGCACGAACGCGATCAGCCCGGGCTCGTCCAGGGTGGTGCCCGGCCGCCGGACGACGACCGCCTTCACCGTCTCGCCCCACCGGTCCGAGGGCACCCCGATGACCGCGGCCTCCAGCACGTCCGGGTGCGCGTGGAGCACGTTCTCCACCTCGGCCGGGTACACGTTCTCCCCGCCGGAGACGACCATGTCCTTGATCCGGTCGTGCATGTAGACGTGGCCCTCGGCGTCCAGGTAGGCGGCGTCGCCGGTGCGCAGCCAGCCGTCCTCGACCAGCGCCTCGCCGGTGAGCCCGGGCTGGCCCCAGTAGCCGACCGTGTTCTGCCCCGAGCGGACCCAGATCTCGCCCACCCCGCCCACGGGTGCCTCCTCGCCCGTCGCCGGGTCGACCACCCGGAGCTCGACCCAGGGCAGCGGCTTGCCCACCGAACGCAGCAGATGGGCCCGCGCGCCGCCGGGGTCGTGGTCCTCGGGCTGCAGCGAGACGACGCTGCCCGCGGTCTCGGTCATGCCGTAGACGCCCATGAACTCGCAGCCGAACAACCCGATCGCCGTCAGCAGCTGGGTCTCGCCCATCGGGGCCGCCCCGTAGGCGATCCGCCGCAGGCTGGAGATGTCGGTGCCCGGCAGCGCCGGGCTCTCGGCCAGCATCTGCACGACCGCCGGCACCAGGAACGTGTGGGTGACCCGGTGCCGCTCGATCAGGCCCAGGACGGCGGTCGGGTCCATGTCGCGGACGAGCACGGTGTGCCCGCCCTGGCCCAGCGCGGTCAGGCTGTAGCCGGCGCCGCCGATGTGGAACAGCGGCGAGGGCACCAGGTTCACCGTTCGTGGGTCCATGCCGTAGAACTCCCGGCCCATCCGCGGGGTCCACAGCAGGTTCGCCGAGGTGAGCATGGCGCCCTTGGGGTTTCCCGTCGTCCCCGAGCTGTACAGCTGGAGGACGACGTCGTCCGGGTCGGGTTCGTGGCCGGGGTCGGAGTCGTCGTCGGACAGCCAGGCCTCGTACTCCTCCCCCAGCCGGACGACGGTCGGGCCGGCGGCGGGCAGCAGGTGGACGAACTCCCGGGCCGCGACCACAAGCCGGGGGGCGGCGTCCTCGACGATCGCGGTGACCTCGGGTGCGGCGAGGCGGACGTTCAGCCCGACGGTGACGGCGCCGACCTTGGCCGCACCGAACACCACCTCGAAGAAGGTGGGCGCGTTCTTGTCCAGCACGCCGACCCGGTCGCCGGGGCCGATCCCGTCGCCCACCAGGGCCCGGGCCACCCGGTTGCTGCGCGCGTCGAGCTCGCCGAAGGTCAGCGTCGTGTCCCCGAGCGTGACCGCCGGGGCGTCCGCCCGGGTGCGCCCCAGCTCCCGGATCAACCCCGCGAGCGTGCCGGCCACCGTCAGTAGCTCTTGGGCAGGCCCAGGCTGTGCTGGGCGACGTGGTTGAGCACCATCTCCCGGCTCACCGGGGCGGTCTTGAACATGCGGGCCACGAACCAGAGGTCGGCCAGTCCGTACTCGTGGCTCAGCCCGTTACCGCCGTGCACCTGGATGGCCTGGTCCAGCGCCTTCACCGCGGCGTCGCCGGCCGCGAACTTGGCGATGTTGGAGGCCTCGGCGGCGTCCAGCCCGGCATCGCTCATCTCCGCGGCGCGCATGGTCATCAGCCGGGCCAGCTCGACGGCGATGTAGGCCTCGGCCAGCGGGTGGGCCACGCCCTGGTGCGCGCCGATCGGGGTCTTCCACACCGTGCGCTCGTTGGCGTACCGGGCACCCTTGGCCAGCGCGAACCGGGCGATGCCGTTGGCCATGCAGGCCGCGGCCACCCGCTCGGGGTTGAGCCCGGCGAAGACCTGCTTGAGCCCCTCGCCCTCGGTGCCGACCAGCCCGGCCCGCTCGACCGGGACGTCGTCGAAGAAGGTCGTGAACTGCTTCTCGGGCAGCTGCAGCGCGGAGTCCAGCTGCTGGAAGGTCAGGCCGGGGGCGTCGGTGTCGCAGATGAACAGCGACAGGGTGTGCCGGCCGTCGGGGCCGGGCTCGGCGTCACGGGCGACCACCAGCAGCGCCTGGCACTCGTCCACCCCCGACGTCCAGTACTTCTGCCCGCGCAGCCGCCAGCCGCCGTCGCCGTCCTCGTGCGCCGTGGTGGTGATCCGGTGCGTGTTGGAGCCGGCGTCGGGCTCGGTGATCGCGAAGGCCATCCGGAAGGTGCCGTCGGCGATGCCGGGCAGGTACTTCTGCTTCTGCTCGGGGGTGCCGTGCGCGGTGAGCACGGTGCCGGCGATGGCGGGGCTGATCACCACCATGAACATCGGGCAGCCCTGGCTGGCCATCTCCTCGATGACCACGGCCAGGTCGGCCAGCCCGCCGCCGCCCCCGCCGTACTCCTCGGGCAGGTGCACGCCGAGGAACCCGGCCTCGCCCATGTCCGACCAGAGGGCGTCGGCCTTCTCGCCCTTGGCCACGATCTCCTGGAAGTACGAGCGGCCGTAGCTGCCGACGAGCTGGCCGACGGCCTCGCGCAGGTCGCGGCGCTCCTGCGTCGTGTCGCTGATCCGCGAGCCCTTGCCGGGCAGTGCGACCGGGGTGTTGTCCACGGGGTCTCCTCCTCGTCAACGCTACTGTTGACGGTAGGGAGTGAGCCAGACCACGTCAATCCCAGTCGTAGAACCCGCGCCCGGTCTTCACGCCCAGCTCGCCGGCGGCCACCTTGTCGACGAGCAGCTGCGGCGGGGCGAACTGCGGCCCCAGTGCGGTCTCCAGGTTGCGGGCGATGTGCAGCCGGACGTCGAGGCCCACGATGTCGGTCAGCCGCAGCGGGCCGACCGGGTGTCGGTAGGCCAGCTGGATCGCCCGGTCGATGTCGGCCGGTTCGCCCACGCCCTGCTCGACCATCCGGATCGCCTCCAGCGCCGCGACGACGTCCAGCCGGCTGGTGGCGAAGCCCGGCGCGTCGGCGACGACCGCGGACTCCTTGCCGATCACGGCCACGGCGGCCAGCGCCGCCTCCAGCGTCGCCGCGGAGGTGCGCGCCCCGCGGACCACCTCGACGACCGGGATGGACCAGACCGGGTTGAAGAAGTGCAGGCCGAGGAAGGCCCCGGGCCGGGCCAGGTCGGCGGCCAGGGTGTCGATGGACAGCGCGCTGGTGTTGCTGGCCAGCACCGCCGGACGGCGCTCCTCGCAGGCGGCCAGCACCCGCCGCTTCAGCTCGAGGTCCTCGGGCACGGTCTCGACGACGAGGTCCAGCTCCTCGGGCAGCTCGGCGGCCGAGGTCACGTGCTCGACCAGCCCGTCGAGACCCGCCGCGTCCTCGACGGTGAGCTTGCCGCGGCGCACCCCGGCCTCGGCGGCGGCGGCGATCTCGCGGCGCACCGCCGCCATGCGGGCCAGGTCGGGCTCCACCACCGTCGTCCGGGCGCCGGCGACGGCCAGCACGTAGGCGATGCCCACGCCCATCGTCCCCGCGCCCACGACACCCACACGCTGCAGCCCGGTCATCCCGGCCTCCCTCGGCTCGACATCGCGTCAACGTACACGTTGACAGCTCGCGGTGCGGGTGCTCAGCGGGCCCGGAGACCGTCCAGCACGAGTTCGGCGTAGGCCCGCCCGATGGCGCCGGCGTCCACGTCGGACCTCGTCGGGTTGAACCACCGGTTGGTCCAGCCGACCATCCCGATCAGGCCGTAGGCCAGCACCCACGGCTCGGCCACCGGGCGCACCGTGCCCTCGGCGATGCCCGCGGCGATGATGTCGACGACGCACTCCTGGTAGGCGCGGTTGAGCCCGCGCATCTCCGCGGACCAGTCACTGCGCTTCTCCCCGACGTGGCTGAGGTTCTCCTGGATGAAGACGTAGAGGAAGGGATAGGACGCCGCGTAGGAGTCCATCAGCTCGGTGACCAGCCGGGCGAGCTTGTCGGGGGCGTCGCCCGCGCCGTCCCGGATGGCCTCGGCCCGCGCCACGTTGGCCCGCACGGCGTCGCTGACCACCTCGTCGAACAGCTCCTCCTTGCTGCCGACGTAGTAGTAGAGCGTCGCGCGGTCGGTGCCGAGCGCCTCGGCGATCTGACCCAGGCTCGTGCCGCGGAACCCGTGCACCTTGAAGAGCTCGGCGGCCGCCGCGATGATCTCCGCGCGCCGCTCCCGGTACGCCGCCCGCGCCCCGCCCTGCTGGGCGGCCGCCCGCCGCCGCCCGATGGCGCTCGACTGGTCCTCGGTCATCGCCCGACCCTAGGCGTCGGCCACGTGCACCCGGACGGCGCGGAACAGCACGGGGCTGGACAGCAGCACGGCCTTGGTCGGCTCGCCCACCTCCACCGGCGTCAACCGGCGCAGCGCGGCCAGGCCCGTCAGCCGCCGGTCGGCCAGCACCTCGTCGACGAGCCCGCGGTCGCCACCGGTGGCCAGCCCGACGCAGGTCGCGACGTGCGGCCCGAGCACCCGGACGGCGGTCTCCACCGCATGGTCGACGACCGCGTCGGTCTGGTTGCCGCGCCGGCGGGCGAAGCGCTGCTGGGACCACCCGCCGGCCGCCGTCCGGCCCTGCACGAGCCGGGCATCGACCTCGGAGACCACCAGGTCGCCGCCCTCGAAGACACCCACGGCCACCGGCCGCGGCGGACCAGCAGCACGGCCACCCGGTGCCGCGACCGCGCGGCGGCGCCGAGCCGGGCCAGCGGCGTCGGACCGGGGCCGTCCCAGCCCAGCGGCGGGTCCAGCCGGAGGACGGCGCCGTCCGCGCAGGTCACCGTCACGCCGTCGGCATCGGCGACCACGTCGGCGAACGCACCGTGCCGGCCGGCCGCGTCGTCCAGCCACCGTTCCAGCCGCCGACAGCGCGCAGGCCTGCTCGACGGTGCCGACCAGCCCAGGCGCGTGCAGGCCAGGCCTTCGCGTCCGTGCCGCCGGCCTGGCTCGCCGAGATCGGCGCCGACGACGAGGTCCTCCACCCGGTCGGCGGCGCGATCGCCCTGGGTCACCCGCTGGGCGGCTCCGGCGCCCGCATCATGACCACGATGCTGCACCACGTGCGCGACAACGGGATCCGCTACGGCCTGCAGACGATGTGCGAGGGCGGCGGCCAGGCCAACGCCACCATCCTCGAGCTCCTCTGACCCACCTGAGCGTGGATCAGGGTCCCTGACCCAACTCCGTCCTCCCTCAACACATCTCGTGGGGGAGGACGGACTCTGATCAGGGACCCTGATCCACGCGGGGAGGGCCGTCAGCGGGCGCGCAGGCCGTCCAACAGGATCGTGGCGTAGGCGCGGCCGATGGTGGCGGCGTCGACCTCGGACTTCACCGGGTTGAACCACCGGTTGGTCCAGCTGACCATCCCGATCAGGCCGTAGGCCAGCACCCAGGGCTCGGCGACGGGGCGGATCGTGCCCTCCTCGATGCCCGCGGTGATGATCGCGACGACGCAGTCCTCGTAGGCCCGGTTGAGGGCGCGCATCTCCCGGGACCACTCGGCCCGCCGCTCACCGACGTGGCTGAGGTTCTCCTGGATGTAGACGTACAGGAACGGGTAGCTGGCCTCGTAGCTGTCCATCATCGCCACGACCAGCCGGTCCAGCTTGTCCGGGGCGTCGCCGGCGCCGTCCCGGATCTCCTCGGCGCGGGTCAGGTTCGCCCGGACGACGTCGCTGACCACCTCGTCGAACAGCTCTTCCTTGCTGCCCACGTAGTAGTACAGCGTGGCCCGGTCGGTGCCCATCGCGTCGGCGATCTGGCCGATGCTGGTGCCCCGGAATCCGTGGGTCTTGAACAGGCGCGCGGCCGCCTCGACGATCTCCTGGCGCCGCTCGGCGTAGGCGATCCGTCCCTCGCCCCTGGCCGCGGCGCGACGCCGGCCGATGGCGCTGGACTGGTCGTCGCTCACGCCCCGACCCTAGGTGTCACACAGCCTCAGGAGCGGTCGCCGGGCTCGACCAGGTGCACCTGCACGGCGCGGAACTGCGCCGGGGTGTCCACCAGCACCGCCTTCGTCGGCTCCCCCACGTCCAACGGTGCGGTCTGCGGCAGGGCGGCCAGCGGCGCGAGGCGGGGGTCGGTGAGGACCTCGGCCACCAGGCCCTTGTCGCCCCCGGTCGCCAGCGCAGCGAGGGTGCTGGCGTGCGGCAGCAGCACCCGGACGGCGGTCTCCACGGCGTGGTCGACGACGGCGTCGGTCTGGTTGCCCCGGCGGCGGGCGAAGCGCTGCTGGGACCAGCCGCCGGCCGCCGTGCGGCCCTGCACCTGGCGTGCGTCGACCTTGGAGACGACGAGGTCGTCCCCGTCGAAGACGCCGACCGCCCAGCGGCCCCGGCGGACCAGGAGCACGCCGACCCGGGCCGGCCGGCGGGCGGCGACGGCGAGCGCGGTCATCGGCGCGGGTCCCGGTGCCCACCCGAACGGCAGCCGGACGACGGCGGTCGTGGTGTCGGCGCAGGTGACGGTGACCGCGCCGTCGGCAGCGACGGCGACGTCGGTGAAGGCGCCATGCCGGTCGGCGACCCCGTCCAGCCAGCGACCCAGGCGCTCGGCCGGGACCGCGATGACACGGCCACCGCCGGCGGCGGGGCGGCTGCGGCTCACCCGGTGATCAGACCACGCGGCCGGCCGTGGGTCTGTGCGGCCGAGCCGGGGCCGACGTCTCAGACGCCCTCGGTGCCCAGCTCGTGGGGCAGTCCGGCGGCGACCCAGGCGACGAAGCCGCCGATGACGTCGGTGGCGCTGGCCAGGCCGAGCGAGCGCAGCGCGTCGGCGGCCAGGCTGGAGGTGTAGCCCTCCGAGCACAGCACCAGGACGTCGACGTCGTAGCCGGTGGCCTCGGGCAGCCGGGCGTCGCTGGCCGGGTCGAAGCGCCACTCCAGGACGTTGCGCTCGACGACGAGGGAGCCGGGCACCCAGCCCTCGCGGGCGCGCTGGGCGGCCGGCCGGATGTCGACGAGGTACGCACCGGCGGCCCAGCGACGGGCGGCCTCCTGGGGGGTGACCCGGGCGATCCGGGACCGGGCGGCGTCGAGCAGGTCGTCGACGGAGACGGCGCCGGCGGGGCGCTGCAGCAGCGAGGTCACCAGTCCACCCCCGCCTTCTCGGTGCCGATCCGGACCAGGCCGGTGGGGTCGATCCGGTAGGTGTTCATCAGGCTCAGCCGGGGCGCGTAGACGTGCACGCTGACCGCGGGCTCGTGCAGGGTGTTGACCACCTGGTGCACGTAGTGCGGGCCGAAGAAGCGGACCCGGCCGGCGGTGAGGTCCGCGGTGCTCTGGTGCGGCGCGCGGCCGCTGCGGGCGGCGACGACCCGCTCGGTGAGCGTGCCGCGGGCCACCGCGAAGGCCCCGGAGGAGGCGCCGTGGTCGTGCAGCGGGGTGCCCTGGCCGGGCAGCCAGGACAGCAGCCAGACCTGGGCCTCCTCCAGCTCCTGGTGCAGCGAGGGGTCCAGGGCCGGGGCCAGGTCGGCGGTGGGGAGCAGGTGGGTCCACCGGCTCTCCTCGCGGAACTCCACGAGGTGCGCCCACAGGTCGGTGCGGACGGCGAGGGCGACGGCGAGGGCTGCGGCGCCGGCGGGCCGGGTGGCCTCGGCGACCTGGCCGGCGGCCGAGGCCGAGCGGGGGCGGGCGGACACGGGCGAGCTGGGCAGGACGGTGCTGGTCACGGTGACTTCCTCAGGACGTGGCGCGGCCGGCAGGAGTGCGGCGGCGGGTGGCTGGTGCGGGGGCTGGAGGTGGAGTCAGCGACCCGGACACAGCGCGCTGGCGACACGGAGCAGGTCCACGGCGGACCTCCGGTGCAGCTCGAGCGAGTACGTCACCGGGAGATCAGACCACTCGGCCCGGCCCCCCGTCAACAATCCCGATCGGATTGGTGTACTTAGCGTGCGAGCGCCGGTTCCCCGGTGTGCTCGGCGGGGACGACGAGCAGCCGCTGGAACACCCCGACGGCCACCGCGGCCACGGCCGCGGCGACTGTCGAGACCAGGAACGAGTGGTTCGCCCCGGACACGTCGACCACCTTGCCGGCTGCCGAGGCACCCACCGCGACGCCGAGGGCCAGGGCGGTGCCGATCCAGGTGAAGGCCTCGGTGACGCAGATCCGTGGCACCAGCACCTCGGCGAGGGTGAAGGCGCTGATCAGCGACGGCGAGACCGCCACCCCGGCCAGCAGCACGAAGGGCACCAGCAGCCACAGGTCGGTCACGACCACCAGCGGCAGGCTGAGCAGGACGAACCCGACGAGGACCACGAGCAGGCGACGCCGCACCGGGGCGCGGAACCGCATGGTGCCCCAGCCGATGCCCGAGGCCATCGACCCCAGCGCCAGCGCCGCGATCAGCACCCCGGACAGCGACTTGGCGCCGACCTCGTCGGCGAAGGCCACCAGCGCGATCTCCAGGCTGCCCAGCACCGTCCCGACGGCCAGGCCGACGACGAAGAGCACCCGCAGGCCCGCCGTCCGCATCGCGGAGGGGCCCTGCCGGCTGGCGTGCCCGTGCGCCGGCGGCTCGGTGCGGCCCTGTGCGGCGAAGGCCAGGCTGCCCACCACGGCCAGGCTGAAGGCGGTGACGACGCCGGAGGTGGTGTGACCCGTGGTGGACAGGAAGGTGACCAGCACCGGGCCGACGATGAAGACGAACTCGTCGACCACCGACTCCATCGCCAGCGCCGTGGGCAGCCGGGGTGTGCCGCGCAGCAGGTGGGTCCACCGCACCCGGATCATCGAGCCGACCGGGGGGATGCACGCGCCGGCGACCGCGGCCGAGGCGAAGACCACCCACAGCGGCCAGCCCTCCCGCACGGAGAACAGGAACACGAACCCGGCCAGCACGAAGGCCAGCAGCACCGGCAGCAGCACCCGCCGCTGGCCCAGGGTGTCGGCCAGCCGGCCCAGCACCGGGCCGCTGACCGCCGTGGCCACCGCCCCCGCGGCGGCCACGCCACCGCCCAGGGCGTAGGAGCCGGTGTAGTCCTGCACCAGCAGCACGCTGCCCAGGCCGATCATCGACAGCGGCAGCCGCCCGACGAAGGCCGAGGCCACCATCGGCAGCGCGTGCGGCGTGCGCAGCACGTGCAGGTACGGGTTGGGCACGAGGGGAGGGCCTCCGGCGAGACGGTGGGTCGCGGACGGTGCGGCCCCGACGCTAACCGCCGGGTCCGCCCCGGGCTCGCAGGAGGGCCCGGGCGGGGTCAGCCCTGCGGCGGGGACCAGGCCTGCGGCGTCGAGGTGGGGACGGCGGTGAAGCCGTCGTCGTCCCGGCCGTCGTCGCCCTTCTCCCGGCGCGGCCGGCGGCGGCCCTGCGGGACCAACGCGAGGACGACGAGCAGCGCGCCCACGAGCAGCGCACCGCCACCGAAGGCCAGCTGGGTGATGCCACTGCGGATCTGGTCGAACGGCACGTCGAAGCGGTACACCGTGTCCGGGTCGGCGTAGGCGGTGACGCCCAGCGCCAGGAGGGCGGCACCACCGATGAGCGGGGCGAGCGGGGACACCCTCCGAGCGGCGGCCAGCAGCCCGAGCACGGCGCCACCGACCAGCGTCCAGACCAGTCCGGTCGTGCTGGGGTCCAGCCGTTGGGCGTCCACCAGCAACTGGCCGACACCGAACCCGCCGGCGCCCAGCGCCCCGGCGGTGAGCACGATCCCGAGCAGCAGTCCCAGCACGTGCCTCATGCCCCGACGCTAGCCCGGCGCAGGGTCACCGCCCGGGACGCGCGCGGGCCCCGCCGCACCGTCGACGCTGACGGTGCGGCGGGGCCCCACGGGAGGACGACGCTGTCCTCCGGACCTCGCTCAGGCGAGGCGGCTCTTGAGGATCTCCAGCTCGTCCCACATGGTGGTGGGGAGCTTGTCGCCGAAGCGCTCGAACCACTCGGTGATCTGCGGGATCTCCTCGCGCCACTCCTCGGTGCGCACGGCCAGCGCGGCCTCGACCTGGTCGGCGGTCATGCCCAGGCCCGAGACGTCGAGCGACTCGGCGGTGGGCACGTGGCCGACCGGGGTCTCGACGGCGGCCGCGGTGCCCTCCAGGCGCTCGACGACCCACTTGAGCACCCGCGAGTTCTCCCCGAAGCCCGGCCACAGGAAGCCGCCGTCGGCGTCCCGGCGGAACCAGTTGACGTAGAAGACCGAGGGCAGCTTGGCGGCGTCGGCGGACTTGCCGGTCTCGACCCAGTGGTTGAAGTAGTCACCGGCGTTGTAGCCGATGAAGGGCAGCATCGCGAAGGGGTCGCGGCGGATGACGCCGACCGCACCGGTGGCCGCGGCGGTGGTCTCCGAGGACAGCGTGGCCCCCATGAAGACGCCGTGGTTCCAGTCCCGCGCCTGGCTGACCAGCGGGATCGTGGTCTTGCGGCGACCGCCGAAGAGGATGGCCGAGATCGGCACGCCCTTCGGGTCGTCCCACTCCGGCGCCAGGATGGGGCACTGGGTGATCGGGGTGCAGAACCGGCTGTTGGGGTGGCTGCTGGGCTCGGTGGACTCCGGAGTCCAGTCCCGGCCCTTCCAGTCCCGCAGGTGGGCCGGGGGCTCCTCGGTCATGCCCTCCCACCAGACGTCGCCGTCGTCGGTGAGGGCGACGTTGGTGAAGACCGAGTTGCCCTGCTCGATGGTGCGCATGGCGTTGGGGTTGGTGTCCCAGCCGGTGCCGGGCGCGACGCCGAAGAGGCCGAACTCGGGGTTGAGGGCGTAGAGCCGGCCGTCCTCACCGAAGCGCATCCAGGCGATGTCGTCGCCGAGGGTCTCGACCTCCCAGCCCGGGATGGTGGGCTCGAGCATCGCCAGGTTGGTCTTGCCACAGGCGCTGGGGAACGCGGCGGCGATGTAGTGCACCGCGCCCTCGGGGTTGGTCAGCTTGAGGATCAGCATGTGCTCGGCCAGCCAGCCCTCGTCGCGGGCCATCACCGAGGCGATGCGCAGCGAGTAGCACTTCTTGCCCAGCAGGGCGTTGCCGCCGTAACCCGAGCCGTAGGACCAGATGGTCCGCTCCTCGGGGAACTGCACGATGTACTTGGTGTCGCTGCAGGGCCACGGGACGTCGGCCTGGCCCTCGGCCAGCGGGGCACCCAGGGAGTGCAGCGCGGGCACGAAGGGCCGGTCGGTGCCCATGGCCTCCAGGGCGGCGCTGCCGATCCGGGCCATGACCCGCATGGAGACCACGACGTACTCGGAGTCGGTCAGCTCGACGCCGAACATCGGCGACTCGGCCTCGATCGGGCCCATGCAGAAGGGGATGACGTACATCGTCCGGCCGCGCATGCACCCGCGGTACAGCTCGGTCATGACGGCCTTCATCTCGGCCGGTTCCATCCAGTTGTTGGTGGGACCGGCGTCGGCCTCGTCGACCGAGCAGATGTAGGTGCGGTCCTCGACCCGGGCGACGTCGCTGGGGTCGGACTGGGCCAGGAAGGAGTTCGGCTTGGCCGCCAGCCGGGTGAAGGTGCCGGCGGCCTCCAGCTGCTCGGTGAGCCGGGTCCACTCCTCGTCGCTGCCGTCCACCCACACCACTCGGTCCGGAGTCGTCAGCTCGGCCGTCTCCGCCACCCAGGCGAGCAGTCGTGCGTGGGTGGTGGGGGCGTTCTCCAGACCGGGGGTGGCCACGGACGTCACAGGCGTCTCCAAACTCGTGGACGCCGGTGCGGCTGTCACACCGGCGCTGGTGCGGTACCTCGGACGCCGTCCGGGAGGGCTCCCCGGCAGCGCGATCTCGGAAGGCTAGCGCTGGGGAGGGGCCTGCGGCAGGGTCAGTGACGAGACGTACAAGACGTCTTGTCCAGGGGGGTAGACGTCTGCGACGTCTCTCGCACCTGGACGGGCCGGGAAGCCCCTCCGGGGCCACCGGGTTGACCCCGGACGTGACCCCTCCCGCTCTCTTCACCCCCCTCACCCTGCGCGGTGTGACCCTGCCCAACCGGCTCGTGGTCGCCCCGATGTGCCAGTACTCCGTCACCGAGGGCGTCGTCGGCGACTACCACCTGGCCCACCTGGGCCGGTTCGCCCTCGGCGGCTTCGGCACCGTCCTGGTGGAGGCCACCGCGGTCACCCGCGACGGCCGGATCAGCCACGGCGACGTCGGCCTCTGGGACGACGGCCAGGTCGAGGGACTGGCCCGGGTGGTCTCCTTCCTGCACTCCCAGGGCACCGTCGCCGGGGTCCAGCTGGCGCACGCCGGCGGCAAGGCCTCCACCCACCGCCCCTGGGACGGCGAGGGCCCGGTCACCCCGGACACCGCCCGGCCCGGTGAGGACCCCTGGCCGACGGTGTCGGCGAGCGACGTCCCGCTGGGCGAGGGCTGGCCGCAGCCGCACGCGCTGGGCACCGACGAGCTGGCCGCCCTCGTCGCGGACTGGGTGGCCGCCACCCGGCGGGCGGAGCGGGCCGGCTTCGACGTCGTCGAGGTGCACGCCGCGCACGGCTACCTGCTCAACCAGTTCCTCTCCCCGCTGACCAACACCCGCACCGACGCCTACGGCGGCTCGCCGGCGGCCCGGATGCGGTTCCCGCTGGAGGTGGTGGCCGCGGTGCGCGCCGCGTGGCCCGCGGACAGGCCGCTGCTGGTCCGGGTCTCCGCCGTCGACGGTGCGGCCGACGGGACGACGCTGGAGGAGACCGTCGCCTTCGCCCGCGAGCTGGCCGCCCTCGGCGTGGACGCCGTGGACACCTCCGGTGGCGGCATCGGCGGTGGCTGGGCGCACCCGATCGGCTACGGCTACCAGGTGCCGGCGGCCGCCGCGGTCAAGGCGGGCAGCGGGCTGCCCACGATGGCGGTCGGCCTGCTCACCGAGCCGGCCCAGGCCGAGGCCGTGCTGGCCACCGGGCAGGCCGACCTGGTCGCACTGGCCCGGGCCGCGCAGGACGACCCCAACTGGCCGCTGCACGCCGCCCGCGAGCTGACCGGCTCCTACGACGCCTGGCCGGTGCAGTCCGGGCCGCGGCTGGCTTCCCGGGACAGGCTGCTGACCTCGATCGGCCCGTGGACCGGCCCCGACCCGGTCCAGCTCGCCCCGCCGCGCGCCTGACCACGGCCGGCGTCAGGACCGGCGGGACGAGGCGGCGAGGAAGTCGTCCCAGCCGGGCGCCGGCGGGCCGCCGGTGAGCACCGCGTCCAGCCGGGTCAGGTACCACTGCCAGCCCAGCGCGACGTCCGTCCCGTCGGTGCCGGGCGGCAGCAGCTGCCCGAGCACCAGCGCGGTGCCGCCGTCGGCCTCGGCCAGGTGGAGCTCGACCTGCCAGCCGGCATCGCCCGGCTGCACCCAGCGGACCACCAGCCGCTCGGGCCGGGCGCACTCCACCACGGTCAGCGGGTCGCCGGTCGCGCCGTCCTCGGCGGTCATGGTGAACGTCCCGCTGCCAGCGGCCCGGCGCTCGCCGTCGTACCGCCCGATCCAGCGGGCCAGCGGCTCCGGCTCGGTGAGGGCGGCCCAGACCCGCTCGGGGGGCAGCGACCAGTGCCGGGTGACCCGCACCCGCACGCCGTCGTCCTCGGTGGTGACCGTGCCGGGCTCGCTCATCGTGGCCTCCTCGCGACAGCGGCGAGCCTGGCGCAGCCGGGCCGCGCTGTCGAGGACCGGTTCGGACGACGCCCACCGGGGCACGGCACCGGCATGACCGTCACCGATCCCGACGTCCCCGACCCGTTGCACGACCCCCGCACCACCCAGGCCGACCCCGGCGCGCTGGGCCAGGGCGCCGACCTGGCCTCCACCGAGGACGACGAGCTGACCGCCGGCGACGACGAGCTGGCCGACGCCGACCCGGCCGGCGAGCCCGACGAGCAGCTCACCGAGCAGTCCCCCTGACCGTGCACTCGCGCTGACCGCGCACGGAGACGGGGACGCCGGAGGCCGGCTGGGCCGACCGGCCCCGTCCCCTCAGCGGGGCGGGGCCACCCGGCCGGCCAGCGCGGTGAGCGCATCGGCGACGTCGGCCGGGGACTCCAGCGCGGTGAGGTGGCCCGACCCGGGCACGACCACGACGGCTGCGTCGGGCCGGACGGCCCGCAGCTGCGCCAGCCGCTCCGCCGGTGGCGTCGGGGTGTCGTGCTCCCCGGCGAGCAGCAGCACCGGCCCGGGGTACCCGCGCAGCGCCTCGGTGGTGTCCGGCCGGTCGGCCAGCGCCCGGCACACCCACGCGACCTCCGCGGGGTCGCGGGACTCGACCATCTGCCGCACCCGCCCGGCCAGCTCCGGTCCGGCGTGCGGCCCCAGGCCGTCGGCGACCGAGTCCAGCACGGCACCGATGCCCAGCGCGCCCTCGAGCTGGCGGGCGGTCTCCCGGCGGGCGTCGGGCTCGTCGGGCGGGCCGACCTCGGTGGTGGTGTCGCAGAGCGCCAGCGCGGCCACCCGGTCCGGTGCCCGACCGGCCAGCATCGCGGCGACGTAGCCACCGGTGGACAGCCCGGCCACGACCGCACGGTCCACCCCGAGGGAGTCCAGCAGCGCGAGCACCCCGTCGACGGCGGCGTGCAGCGAGGGCTCCCCCGCCGTCGGTGAGCCCAGGCCGGGCAGGTCGACCGCGATCGGCCGCAGCGTGTCCGGTAGCAGGGCGGCGACGTCGTCCCAGAGGCGGTGGTCGAGCGGGAAGGCGGGCAGCAGGACGACGGGCAGCCCGTCGCCCCCTCGGTCGACGGCGCGCAGCGGGGTGGTCACCTGGGCCCCCTACCCGCGCAGGACCGCTGGACGCGCCCGTCGACGAGGTCGTCGACGGCCCTCAGAACCGGTGACCGCCGAAGCGGTAGCGGTTCCGGACGGTCACCGAGCCCATGCCGGCCTTGCCGTGCACCCGGAAGTGCGGCATCCCGGGCTGGGGCAGGGAGGAGACCTTGCAGGTCACGCTGCCCATCCCGGCGTTGACCCCGTCGACGTCGGCGGAGGCGCCGTCGGGCACCAGGATGCGGGCCGACCCGGCACCGAGCTGCACCTCGATGTCGACGACGGCGTGCGGCACCTCGGTGTCGCAGAAGTCGAGCACCACGGTGCCCATCGTGCTGTGCACCCGCAGCCGGGGCGGGACCGCCCAGCGGCCCTTGCGCTTGATGTCCCCGACCCCGCTGCGCAGCACGACAGGGGCGTCCGCGGGGACCGGGACGCCCGGGTGCGCGACGACGGGCGGGTGCCACGCCGACGCCGGCGCGGGCGGGCCGGCCACCCCGGGCGGACCGGGCACCGGGGGCAGGTCGGCCAGCGGGGGGACCAGCTCGTCGGCGTACCGGGCGGCGTAGACCACGCCCAGCCGCTCGTCGAGCTCGAGCATGGTGATCCGACCCTCGGCCATCGCCGTCTGGAGCCGCTGGGCGGCGCGCTCCCGGTCGGCGTCGGAGATGCGCACACCGCGGCTGCCGTCCACCCGCCCGACCCTAGCGACAGCAGGCCGCGGCCCGGCGGGGCACGCTGGACCCGTGATCCGCACCCCGCTCACCCGTTGGTTCGACCTCGACGTCCCCGTGTTCAGCGCCCCGATGGCCGGCGTGGCCGGCGGCGAGCTGGCCCGCGCGGTGTCCCTGGGGGGCGGGCTGGGGATGATCGGCGTGGGCCCGTCGACCCCGGCGGACTGGATCACCGAGCAGGCCCGGCTGCCCGAGGAGTCCGACGTGTCCTTCGGGATCGGGCTGATGGCGTGGGTGCTGGCCGACCGGCCCGACCAGCTGGCCGCGGCGATCGCCGCGCAGCCCGCGATGGTGTCGGTGTCCTTCGGGGACCCCTCCCCCTTCGTCGGCCCGCTGCACGACGCCGGGATCGCCGTCGCCACCTCGGTGCACACGCTGGCCGACGTCGACCGGGCGGTGGACGCCGGCGCCGACGTGCTCGTCGCGCAGGGCACCGAGGCCGGTGGGCACACCGGCCACCGGGCCACCCTGCCGCTGCTGGTGGACGTGCTGGCCCGCACCGACCGGCCGGTGCTGGCCGCCGGCGGGATCGCGACCGGCGCGGCACTGGCCGCGGTGCTGGTCGCCGGTGCCGCGGGCGCCTGGGTCGGCACCGCGCTGCTGGCCTCCCCGGAGGGCACCGGCACCGACGCCACCCGGGCCCGGGTGCGCGCCGCGGGCGGCGAGGACACCGTGCTGACCAGCGTCTTCGACATCGCCCAGGGCCTGGACTGGCCCTCCCGCTACCCCGGCCGGGCGCTGGCCAACGACGTCACCCGGGCCTGGCACGGCCGCGAGGACGAGCTGCGCGGGGACGCCGCGACCGCGCAGCGCGTGCGGACCGCCCGGACCACCGGCGACCTCAGCGCGGCACCGGTCTACGCCGGCGAGGCGGTCGGGCAGGTGGTCGACGAGCGGTCCGCGACCGACGTCGTCCGCCGACTGGCCGCGGACGCCGAGGTCGCGCTGCAGCGCGCGGCGAAGCTGGCCCGCTGACTCAGACGGTGCAGCTGTCGTCGGTGCAGCCCTGCGCCGGCGGCACCGTGGTGAGCACCGGGTGGGTGTCGGCCCAGGCGCGCTCCAGCACGGCGAGCAGCTGCTCCGGGGGCTGGGCACCGGACGCGCCGTAGGTCCGGTCGACGACGAAGAACGGCACGCCGGTGGCGCCCAGGGCGCGGGCGGTGGCGATGTCGTCCTGGACGGCGGGCAGGTGGCGGCGGTCGGTCAGCGCGGCGCGCACCTCGTCGCCGTCCAGACCGACCTCGGTGCCGAGCTCGACCAGTGCGTCGACCTCGAAGACCGAGCGGCGCTCCTCGAAGTGCGCGTGCAGCAGCCGTTCCTTCGCCGCGTCCTGGCGGCCGTGCTCGGCGGCCAGGTGGAGGAGCTGGTGGGCCAGCAGGGTGTTGCCGCTGACACCGTTGGCCAGGTCGTAGTCCAGGCCCTCCTCGGCGGCGAGCGCGTCGAGCTGGGTCATCTGCGTGCGCATCTCGTCCTCGCTGCGGCCGTACTTGGCGGCCAGCGCAGGCAGGGCGGGGTGCACGTCACCCTCGGCGACGGAGGGGTCCAGCTGGAAGGACCGCCACACCACCTCGACGTCGTCGGCGTGCTCGAACCGCGACAGCGCGGTCTCGAAGCGGCGCTTGCCGATGTAGCACCAGGGACAGACGACGTCGGACCAGATCTCGACCTTCACGCGCGGCGCAACGCCGGGCCACGTCGGGCTGTTCCCGGGGGTTGTCGGGCACGGGTGGGCAAGGCCACACTCGGCCGGGTGCTGGACCACCTGGGGATCCCCTGCGCCGACCCGGACGCCGCGCTGGCGTTCTACGTGACCGCCTTCGCCCCGCTGGGCTTCCGTGAGGCGATGCGCTTCGAGACCCCGGCGGGGCCGGTCATCGGCGTCGCCGACGGGCCGGGTCCCCCGCACTTCTGGCTCTCCCCGGCCGCCCCGGGCACGAGCTACGAGGCGCACGTCGCCTTCAGCGCGCCCGACCGGACCGCGGTCGACGCGGTGCACGCCGCGGCGGTGGCCGCGGGCTACGAGGTGCTGCACGCACCGCGGGTGTTCCCGGAGTACCACCCGGGCTACTACGGGACGTTCCTGCGCGACCCCGACGGCAACAA
Source organism: Klenkia sp. AC732 (assembly GCF_979256525.1). Classification (NCBI taxonomy): domain Bacteria; kingdom Bacillati; phylum Actinomycetota; class Actinomycetes; order Geodermatophilales; family Geodermatophilaceae; genus Klenkia; species Klenkia sp. AC732. Next base: position 97,039 of record NZ_CEEDOS010000012.1, read on the forward strand.
CGTCGAGGCCGTGCACCACACGTCCGGCTAGAGCAGGCCCGGCAGCGCCAGCACGCCGACGACGAGACCGCCCAGCACCTGGTGGGAGACGGTCTTCCGCAGCCCGTTGCGGTGCGCCAGCATCGTCCACTGAGCGTCGACGGCGTCCAGGACGACGTCGGGACCGCCCTCGGCGGGGACGACGGCGTACGGGCTGGACCCGGCCAGCTGGTGCACGCGCGAGGCGGACTGCCAGCCGGCCGGGCCCGGGGTGGGTCCGGTCAGCGGACGCCGACCAGGTCCACCACGAAGACCAGGGTGGCGCCGGGCTTGATGACGCCGCCGGCGCCACGGTCGCCGTAGGCCTTGTGCGCGGGGATGGTGAGCCGGCGGCGGCCGCCGACCTTCATCCCGGCGATGCCCTCGTCCCAGCCGGCGATGACCATGCCGACGCCGAGCTGGAACTCCAGCGGGTCGCCGCGGTCCCACGAAGCGTCGAACTGCTCGCCGCCGTCGTGGGTGACGCCGACGTAGTGGGCGCGGACGAGGCTGCCGTTGGTGGCCTCAGCGCCGTCACCGACGGTGATGTCCTCGATGACCAGGTCGGCGGGGGCCGGGCCGGTCGGCGGCTCGACGTCGGGGCGGGTGGGCTCGGCCACGGGTGCTCCTGGGGGTTCGGTGCCGGGGTGGTCCCGGCGTCCGTCCTCCACCCAACCAGAACCGCGGCGAGCTCTCAGCCCGCGACCGGCTCGCGCTCGAGCGGGACGACCTGGGCGACCACCGAGGTGACCGCGGCCTGCAGGTCGGCGGCGGCGTCGGGGTCGCCGGCGAGCTGGCGGAGCAGGGCCTGCTGGAAGAGGCCGTCGAACAGGGCGTACATCGTGGCGGAGGAGACCCGGGGCGGGGTGTCCAGCAGCTCGGCGAACCGGCTCACCACCCGCCAGACCATCCGCTCCAGGCTGGCGTCGATGGCCGCGACGTCGGCCCGGAAGGACTCCTCGAACATCGACTGGTTGCGCAGGTCGTACCAGAGCCGGTGCATGTGCGGCTCCTCGACGAGGGTCTGCGCGAGCTTGTCCAGGAAGCCGGCCTGCAGCTGGGCCGGGGTGGTGGCGGTGGCCACGACCTGGTCGTAGCGGGTCACGCAGACGGCCTTGTACTCACGCACGCAGTGCGTGATCAGGTCGACCTTGTCCCGGAAGTAGTAGTGCAGGACGCCGTGGCTGAAGTCCGAGTTCTGCGCGATCTCGCGCAGGCTCGTGCGGGCGTAGCCCAGCTCGGACAGCGTCTTCAGGGTCGCCCCGGCCAGCTCGGCACGCCGTGCCGCCGACTTGTCCACCCGCTCGTCCACGTGCCCACCTCCTGTGCCCCGGTGCACCGAGGGTAACCGCGCCGACCCCCGGGAGGTGGGACCTGGACGATCGTCAAGGAAAAGCTTGACAGTCGTCAAGACACGGGACCAGCATGACCGGCGTCACAGGGCGACCGCAGCCAACGTGGGCCGCGGAGCCGGTGACGTGACGACACGGAGGGCAGTCGATGTCCGTCTTCGACCTCGCAGGACGCAAGGCACTGGTCACGGGGGGTGCTCGCGGTCTGGGGCAGGGCATGGCCGAGGCCCTGGCCCGGCACGGCGCGTCGGTGGTCATCGCCGACCTGCTGGACTCCGACGGCAAGGCCGTCGCCGAGCAGATCGCCGAGACCCACGGCGTCACCACCGGGTTCGTGCACCTGGACGTCACCGACGAGGCCAGCTGGGAGGCCGGCACCGCCCAGGCCGCCGAGCTGCTCGGCGGGCTGGACGTGCTGGTCAACAACGCCGGCGTCGAGATCTCCGCGCTGATCAGCGAGTTCCGCCCCGAGGACCTGCGCACCATGCTCGAGGTGAACGTGCTCGGCACGGCGCTGGGCATCAAGCACGGCCTGCGCGCGATGCGCCCGGGCGGCGTCGCCGGGTCCGGCGGCTCGATCGTCAACATCTCCTCGGTCGCCGCGACCATCGCCTTCCCCGGCATCTCCGGGTACTCGGCCACCAAGTCCGCCGTCGACCGGCTCACCCGGGTCGCGGCCGCCGAGTCCGGCAAGCTCGGCTACGGGGTACGGGTCAACTGCGTGTACCCCGGCCTGGTCCCCACCACGATGGGCAACCAGCTGGCCGTGGACATGGCCGAGCTCGGGCTGTTCCCCTCGGTCGAGGAGGCCGTCGGCACCGTCGTCGCCCTGACGCCGTCCGGCCGGCTGGGCGAGGTGGGCGACATGGCCGATGCCGTGGTCTTCCTGGCGTCGGACGCCGCCCGCTTCGTCAACGGCGCGGGCCTGCCCGTGGACGGCGGGATGGGCTCGTGACCGCTCCCGCCACCACGACCACACCGAAGCCCGTCGTCGTCTACGGCGCCTCGGGGTACACCGGACGCCTGGTCTGCGAGTACCTGCGCGAGCTCGGCGTGCCCTTCGTCGCCGCCGGCCGGGACGCCGCCCGGGTCCGCGAGGTCGTCGAGAAGATCCCCGGCATCGAGACGGCCTCCTACGAGGTGGTCGAGGTCGAGCACACCGTCGAGGCGCTCACCGAGCTGTTCCGCGGCGCGCAGGTGGTCTGCAACATGGTCGGGCCGTTCATCAACCTGGGCCCGCAGGTGGTCGACGCCTGCCTGGCCGCCGGCGCGCACTACCTGGACACCACCGGCGAGCAGGACTGGGTGCTGGAGTGCCAGCAGCGCTGGGGCACCCGGTTCGCCGAGGCCGGGCTGCTGCTGTCCCCCGGCATCGCGCAGATGTACACGACCGGCGAGATCGCGATCAACATCGCGCTGGAGACCCCGGGCCTGGACACCCTCGACGTCCTGGTGCTGTGGAAGGGCTTCCCGACCACCGCCTCCACCGAGACGATCTTCACCATCCTCAAGGCGGACTGGTTCCACCTGCAGGAGAACGCCTACGTCCAGTTCGAGCCCACCACGACGTTCGACGTGGTCGTGCCCGGCAGCCACGAGCTGGCCCTGGCCGTGCCGTGGGGCGGCACCTCGCACCCGGTCTGGTTCAAGGACGACCCACGGGTGTCGACGGTCAAGGTCGCCGGCGGCGTCATGAACAAGCCGGTCATGGAGGCCGTCGTGGCCACCACCGCGATGGTCGAGAGCGAGATCAAGACCCTGCCCCGCGAGCAGTGGGACGAGAAGCTCGCCGAGATCGCCGCGGCGTGGAGCGCCGGGATGCCGCCGCGGGAGAACCCGCGGCTGAACACCTCGATCGACTCCGTGTACGCCTCGGGTCCGCTGGGCCGCAAGCACGTGGTCATCCACGGCAACAGCAACTACAAGCAGACCGGCCTGCTGCAGGCCTGGGCCGCGATGTCGCTGCTGCAGCAGAAGCCGCTGCGGGCCGGGTTCGCCTCGGGCTGTCAGGCGTTCGGCCACCGGCAGCTGCTCGGCGTCCTGCGCCAGTTCGGCCTCGTGCTCGACCCGGTCGTCACCGAGCACCGCTGATGACGCCGACCTCCGCGGGCCTGACGTCGTGGCTGGACAAGGGCGCCTCGCTCGGCCGGGACGCCCCGTGCCTGACCGCCGGGGACACCACCCACAGCTACGGGGAGGTCCAGGAGGTCAGCTGGCAGGTCGCCCGGGCGCTCGCGCGCTCGGGCGTCCTGCCCGGCCAGACGGTGGCGGTCCTGTCCGCCAACGACCCGGTCGCGTTCTCCTGCGTCTTCGGCATCGCCCGGGCCGGCGCGGTCTGGGCGCCGGTCAACCCGCGCAACCAGGCCGCCGAGAACCAGGAGCTGCTGGAGCTCTTCGGCTGCACCGCGCTGCTCTTCCAGGCCTCCTTCGCCCCCCTGGTGGCCGCGATCCGCGACCGGCTGCCAGCGCTGACCACCCTGGTCTGCCTGGACTCCGACGAGCACGGGGTGCCCTCGCTGGCCCAGTGGCTCGACGGCGTCCCGGCCGAGCCGCTGCAGGTCGAACCCGTGGACGACGTGGTCATGGTGGTCGGCACCGGCGGGACCACCGGGCGCCCCAAGGGCGTGCTGCTCACCGACCGCTCCATCGAGACGATGTCGGCGATCACGCTGATGAGCTACCCCTTCCCCGACCGGCCCGTCTACCTGGCGCTGGCCCCGCTGACCCACGCCGCCGGGGTGCTCTGCTTCCCGGTCATGGCGCTGGGCGGACACGTCGTGGTGCTGCGGACGCCGTCGCTGGACGACCTGCTCGACGCCGTCCCGCGGCACCGGGTGAGCCACGCGTTCCTGCCACCGACGCTGGTCTACATGCTGCTGGACCACCCCCGGCTCGACGCCACGGACCTGTCCTCGCTGCGCTGCTTCTGGTACGGCGCAGCACCGATCTCGGCCGCCCGGCTGGAGGAGGCGCTGCACCGGATCGGCCCGATGGCCCAGCTGTTCGGCCAGTCCGAGGCGCCGATGATGGTGTCCACCATGGCCCCGGCCGACCACTGGCGGGCCGACGGCACGGTCGCGGTGGAGCGGCTCACCTCGGCCGGGCGGCCCTCGCCGCTGGTGACCGTGGCGGTGATGGCCGAGGACGGCACCCTGCTGCCGGCCGGGGAGCGCGGGGAGGTCGTCGTCCGCAGCTCGCTGGTGATGGCCGGCTACCTGGGCGACCCGGCGGCCACCGCGGCGGCCGGGGAGCACGGCTGGCACCACACCGGGGACATCGGCTACCTGGACGCCGACAACTGGCTCTACATCGTCGACCGGGCCAAGGACATGATCATCTCGGGCGGGTTCAACGTGTACTCCGCCGAGGTGGAGAACGCCCTCATGGCCCACCCCGACGTCGCCGACTGCGCCGTCGTCGGGGTGCCCGACGAGAAGTGGGGCGAGCGGGTCGTCGCCGTCGTGCAGGCCCGGGCCGGGGCGCAGGTCGACACCGCCGCGGTGACGGCGTTCGTCAAGGAGCGCATCGGCAGCGTCAAGGCGCCCAAGGAGGTGTGGGTGTGGGAGGACCTGCCGCGCTCCACCGTCGGCAAGGTGCTCAAGACCGACGTCCGGGCGCGGGTGCTCGCCGCCCGGTGACACAGACCGCCGTCCGGACCGTGGAGACCACGCCGGTCCGGACGGCCTGCCGGCTCGCGGGTCGTCGTGGGGCAGCGGCGACCCGCGACGCCGGTGTCAACACCGTGTGACGTCTGGTCGCAGGGTCTTGCCACCGTCCCGGTGGGGCCACTTGCATGGTGGCCAGAGCCGCGGCGTCTGCCGTGCGGCCTCCCCTCGGGGGACACCACGATGACCACCACCCTGACCGAACTGGACCGCGAGTCCCGGATGGGCGCCGTCGGCACCCTGACCACCGACCGGGAGGTCCGCCGGGTCTCCCTGGCCGACTTCGAGGCCCGCCGGGCCGAGGTCACCGAACAGCTGTGGCAGGCCGCCACGGACATCGGCTTCTTCCAGGTCGTCGACCACGGCATCACCGCGACGGACGTCGATGCCGCCTTCGCCGCCTCGCAGGCCTTCTTCGCCCTGCCCGCGGAGGTGAAGGCGAGGTACCCGATGAAGAAGGGCCTCAACGCCGGCTGGGAGTCCAGGAGCCAGGTGCGGCCCTCGGTCGGCACCCCGGACCAGAAGGAGTCCTGGCAGCTGACCCGGCCCTTCATGGACGGGCTGTGGCCCGCCGAGGAGGAGGTCGCCGGCTTCCGGGACACCCTGCTGGCCTTCGAGTCCCGCTGCTGGACCGTGGCGATGCAGGTGCTGTCCTGCTTCGCCGACCGGCTCGGCATGGACCGGGACTTCTTCGCCGGCGTGCACGACCCGTCGTCCCCGCAGTACCGGTCGTGCCTGCGGCTGATCCACTACATGGCCTTCCCGGAGGACCTGCTCGACACGCCCGGGACGTGGCGGGCCGGCGCGCACACCGACTTCGACTGCCTCACCCTGCTCTTCCAGCGGGCCGGCCAGGACGGGCTGCAGGTCCTGCCCGGCGCCGAGGCCGCCCGGCCCACGGACGAGGGGTACGCGTGGACCCCGGTCCCGGCCTCCGACGAGGCCATCACCTGCAACGTCGGTGACATGCTCATGCGGTGGAGCGACGACCGCCTGCCGTCGAACTTCCACCGGGTGGCAGCACCCGGTCGCGGCGACTCGCTGGCACCCCGGTACTCGATGGCCTTCTTCGCCCAGGCCGACGCCGACGCGCTGATCCAGACCCCGGCGGGCACCCACGAGCCGATGACGGCCGGGGACTTCCTGCTGCAGCGGATCCAGGCCAACTTCCGGGCGTAGCCCGCGGCCTGCTCCTCGCGGCCGCCCTGGGTGCGCTCACCGGGGTGGCCGCGAAGGCCGCCGACGCCTCCGGTGTGGGCTGGCTCGCCGACCTCGGCTCCCACCCCGCGGCCTGGGTGCTGGCCGTGGCACTGCTGGCCCGGGCCGCACCCACGGGCCGGCTGGCAGCCGTGGGCAGCGCCGTCTTCTTCGCGGTGATGAGCCTGGCCTACTACGCCTTCGCCGTCGTCGTGCTGGGGTTCGACCTCCGGGGACAGCTGGTGCTGCTGGCCGCCTGGACGGTCCTCTCGCTGACCGCGGTGCCGCTGTTCGCCGTCGTGGTCCACCTGGCGACCCGCCACCGCGGCGTGCTGCCCGGCGCCGTCCTGGCCGGTGCCGCCGCGCTCGCGCTGGCCGACCGGACGCTGTGGGAGCTCTGGCTGGCCGCCACCGGGGACGCCCCGGGCGTGCTGCACCCGGTCCAGGCGGTGGCCGGGGTCGTCGTCGCGCTGGTGGTGGCCGGGGTGCTGCCCCGGCACGGCCGGACCCGGGCGGTCGCGCTGGTGCTGCTGGCCCCGGCTGCGGTCGCCGCGACGTGGGGCGTGGACCTGCTGTACGGGCTGCTGCCCGGCTGAGGTCTGGGCGTGGTCAGCCCCGACCCGGTCACCCCAGGGCGGCGCGGGCGGCCCGGGCGACGGCGTCGGCGACCAGGTCCAGGCTCGGGGAGCGCAGCTTCCACTGCTGCCACCAGAGCACGACGTCGACCGCGCCGGCCGGGTCCAGGTCGACCAGGTCGTCGTCCGGACCGGTCTGCAGGTCGGGCAGCATGCCCCAGCCGAACCCGAGCCGGACGGCGTCCAGGTAGTCCGCCGAGGACGGCACGTGGTGCGTCGGCGGGTGGACGACGGCGTGGGTGCGGCGCCGCAGGTAGGCCGCCTGCAGGTCGTCGGTCCGGTCGAAGGCCACCAGCGGTGCACGGCGCAGCGCCGCCGCCGTCGGACCGTCGGGGAACCAGCGCTCGGCGAGCGCGCGGCTGGCCATCGGCCGGTACCGGGCCACGCCCAGCCGGGTCGACGAGCAGCCCGGCACCGGGTCGGCGTCCGCGGTGACGGCGGCCATCACCGTGCCGGCGCGCAGCAGGGCGGCGGTGTGCTCCTGGTCGGCGACCCGGACGTCCAGGCTGACCCGGTCGGCGACCGGGGCCAGCGCGGGCAGGAACCAGGTGGCCAGCGAGTCGGCGTTGACCGCGACCGGGACCACGGGCGGCGCGCCGTCGTCGGTGCCCCCGGCCAGCGTGGCGGTGGTGTCGGCGACCAGCAGCTCGACCTGGCGGGCCAGCCGGAGCACCGCGGCGCCGGCCTCGGTGGGCACGACCGGGCGGCTGCGGACCAGCAGCACCTGCCCGGTGGCGACCTCCAGGGCGCGGATCCGCTGGCTCACCGCGGACGGCGTGACGTGCAGCCGGCCGGCGGCGGCATCGAGGGTGCCGGTCTCGACGGCGGCGACGAGGGCGCGGAGCTGGGCGAGGTCCATCGACAGCACAGCTTACGGTGCGTGCACATCAACAACTGCGCTGTCGGTCAGGGCGCCTCAGGATGGGTCCGTGGTCCTCTCCGCCGTCCTCTCCGGCCTCGGTCTCGGTCTGTCCCTCATCGTCGCCATCGGCGCCCAGAACGCCTACGTGCTGCGCCAGGGCCTGCGCCGGGAGCACGTGGCCACCGTCGTCGCGGTCTGTGCACTGTCCGACGTGGTGCTGATCCTGGCCGGCGTGGCCGGCACCGGCGCCGTGCTGGAGCGGGTGCCGTGGCTGGTCACCGTCGTCCGGGTCGCGGGCGGGCTGTTCCTGCTCGGCTACGCGGTGCTCGCCGCGCGACGGGCGGTCCGCCCCTCCGCGATGGACACCTCCGCCGGGGGTGCCCGGGTCGGGACGGCCGCCGTCGTCGGCACCTGCCTGGCGCTGACCTGGCTGAACCCGCACGTCTACCTGGACACCGTGCTCCTGCTGGGCTCGGTCGCCGGCACCCACGGCGACCAGCGCTGGTGGTTCGCCGCCGGGGCGTGCGTGGCCAGCGTGCTGTGGTTCACCGGGCTGGGGGTGGGGGCCCGTGCACTGCGCCCGGTGTTCGCCCGGCCGGCCGCCTGGCGGGTGCTCGACGGGGTCATCGCAGTGGTGATGACAGCCCTGGCCGCGTCGCTGCTGGCGGGAGCTGGTGGGATCGGGGCATGAGCTCCGACCTGTCACTGCGCTGGCTGACCTCCCCCGACGAGGTCACCCCGGCCATGGCCACCGAGCTCGCCACCGTCTGGCGCGAGGTCAGCAACGCCGGCGGCGCCGTCGGCTTCCCCCAGGTCCCGGTCGACGAGGCGACCGTCGCCGCGGCCGCCGACGCCGTCGTCGGTGCGCTGACCCCGGACGAGCGGCTGCTGTGGGTGACCGCCCCCGACGGGTCCCTGGCCGGCTGGCTGGTGCTGGCCCGCAACCCGCAGCCGATCTTCCGGCACTGGGCCACCCTGCGGCGGGTGCAGTCCTCGCTGGGCTCCCGGGGCACGGGCGTCGGGTCGGTGCTGCTCACCGAGGCCGCCCGCTGCGCCCGCGAGCTGGGCCTGGCCCACCTGCACCTCTACGTCCGCGCCGGACAGGGCCTGGAGCCCTTCTACCTGCGGCACGGGTACCGGGAGATCGGCCGCTGGCCGCACGCCCTGCACCTGGGCGACGGCGACTTCCGCGACGAGGTGCTCATGTTCCTGGAGCTCTGAGGCCCCCGCGCGTGGGTCGACGACCCCGGGTCGCGCCGGCTGCGCCCGCCCGCCCGGCGAGGACCGCGAACGCCTCGACCAGCTCCCGGGGCTGCACGTCGGACAGCTCGGCGTCCAGCCGCAGCAGCTCGGCCGCCAGCCCGGTCCACGACCAGGAGCCGGTGGACACCCGGCAGCGCCCCCCGTCCAGTGGCTCGACGGCGCCGTTCCCCACGAAGGGCGCCACCGTCTCCGCCGGGACGGCGAGCACCGCGCGACCCCGGCACGGCCACCCACCGCCGGGGTCCCGCGAGCCGCGGAACAGCGCGGCGACGAAGGCAGCGGGGTCACCGCCGGGCACCTCCCGGGGCGCGAACCGGGCGCCCAGCGGGGTGCGTGGGGCGATCCGGTCCAGCCGGGGAGTGCGCCAGTCGTCCCGGTCGACGTCCCAGGCCAGCAGGTACCAGCGGCCGTCCCGGGCCAGCACGGCGTGCGGCTGCACCCGGCGGGGCACCCCGTCGCCGCCCGGGGCGTCGTAGCGCAGCTCCTGCCGCGCGCGGACCGCCGCGGACACGGCCAGGAGCACCTCGGGGTCGACGTCGACGGCCGGGCGGCCGGGCACCGCCGCCACCTGGACGGCGTCCACCCGGTGCCGCAGCCGCGCGGGCAGCACCTGCCGGACCGTGGCCAGCGCGCGCTCGGCGGCGGCCCCGGTGCCCGTCCCGCCGGCGGCGGCCAGCTGCAGAGCGACGGTGAGCGCGACGGCCTGGTCGTCGTCGAAGAGCAGCGGGGGCAGGTCGGCCCCCGGGGCCAGCCGGTAGCCGCCGTCGGGGCCCATCGACGCCTGCACCGGGTAGCCCAGCTCGCGCAGCCGGTCGACGTCCCGACGGACGGTGCGCGGGCTGACCTCCAGCCGCTCCGCCAGCAGCGAGCCCGGCCAGTCGCGGCGGGACTGCAGCAACGACAGCAGGCTCAGCAACCGTCCGGGCGTCCCGCTCATGCCTCCAGGATGGCCCACGAGTAGGTCAGGAACTGACCGCCACCCTCGGCAGAGTGGTCCTCACCCACCGAGCAGAGGAGCCACCATGAGCGTCACCACCACCACCCACCTGAACTTCCGCGGCCAGGCCCGCGCAGCCCTGGAGCACTACGCCGACGTCTTCGGCGGCGAGGTCCAGGCCTTCACCTTCGCCCAGGGCGGCAGCGACCGGGACCGCGCCGACGGCGCCGTCGACGACCAGGTCATCTGGGGCGCGGTGCAGTCGCCCTCCGGGTTCTCGGTCATGGCCTTCGACGTCCCGCCGGGCCGGGCGTACGACCCGGGCACCGACGCGCTCTACGTCTCCGTGCGCGGGGACGACGCCGACGAGATCACCCGCTGCTTCGACGGCCTGGCCCAAGGGGGCACCGTGCGGGCGGCCCTGGGCCCGGCTGGGTTCTCCCCGCACTACGGGATGGTCACCGACCGGTTCGGCGTGACCTGGGTGCTCGACGTCGCCGTCGCCTACTGACGGGCGAGCGTGGATCAGGGTCCCTGATCAGAGTCCGTCCTCCCCCACGAGATGTGGTGTGGGAGGACGGACTCCGGTGAACGCCCTGTCTCGTATACACAACTCCGAGCCC